>NZ_NBYR01000006.1:0-222211 GCF_002119345.1 Halomonas sp. CSM-2
GGCTCAAGCTCATCAAAGTAGGCGCGGTCATCATCCGCAATACGCGTCGAATCCGCGTACTCATGAGTGACAGCTACCCCTATAAAACGGCGCTATCCGATCTCGTCAGGCGGTTGGTGCCGAACTGACTGCTCGGGCGCCCCCGGCCCGACGCAATGGGGGGAAGGGGGAGGTGTGTCTGAACGACGAAAAGTGGTTAAAAAGTAGCCGATGTAAGTCGAGCCAGTAGGTGTTTAGCGGTGTTACAGCCTGAGTGCGGTACTGGCTGAGGTACTATGAGAAATCCGGGCTAGGACTGTTCTATGCAGGTTCAGGACTAGGCATTGCTCTTTCCGGTATCTCTGTACCCTGGATTTTATCCCAATGGGGTGAGTCCGCTTGGCCAGGCGCTTGGATAGTTTTGGCAATCATATCGAGCGTATTGATGTTGGGGATGTTCTATGGAGTTCGAAATCTGCCGGAACATCGGACATTCCAACACACTAAGTCTCCAATACTAGCTATGAAGTGGATTATTGCAGGCTACTGTCTATTCGGTGCAGGTTATATTACTTACATGACTTTCATGATTGCGTGGATCCAATCACATGATGAAGGTCCAATTTTTCAGGCTCTATTTTGGATCATTCTTGGCCTTGGTGTAGCAATATTTCCTTGGCTATGGTCCGGAGTATTAAAGTCCCAACACCATGGCCGAGCCTTCGCTATTTTAAATGGACTAACGATGGCGGGAGCTGCTCTGCCCCTAGCCTTTAGCACTTGGCCTATCTTGCTTATTTCAGCAGCAGTTTTTGGGAGTTCCTTTTTTGCAGTTGTCGCGTCGACAACTGCTTACGTGCGACGTAACTGTCCTCCATCCTCTTGGGCATCGGGTATCGGCGCAATGACATTGGCGTTCAGTATTGGCCAGACCTTTGGCCCCACCTTCACAGGTTGGCTGAGTGATCTAACCGGAAATTTATCAGCAGGGTTGTTGGCTTCGGTTTTTCTTTTAATTGCCGCTTCTTTGTTAGGATTGCTGCAATCAGATTTAAATCCTGGATTCATAAAGTAACTGCCAACGGTGATTTTCAACCCAGTTACCCAAAAGTGCGCTAGGGAAAGCCCTGCACTACCTGGATCACCACTGGCTCCGCCTGACCCGATTCCTCGACGATGGCCTGATCCCGCTGGACAACAACTTAGCCGAGAATGCCATACGCCCGTTCGTCGTCGGTCGCAAAAATTGGCTCTTCAGCCACACGCCGAGTGGCGCCCACGCCAGCGCTGCGATCTACAGCCTGACCGAAACCACCAAAGCCAATGGCCTCTCGCCTTACGACTACTTGCAGTACGTCTTCACGACACTGTCCACACTCAATGATGATAAACTAAGCACGCTGGCCCTGGCAGTGGAAAGAGACCTTACCGGTCTAAGCAAAGCCTGCCTAGATGGGGTTGGTGACGCGCTTACTTATGAAACTGCTCCACTTAGAATACTCTCACTGGATTTCGCGGTAGCTGACTTTTTTATATTGCAAATACTAGCTGATTAAAAACTTCAATATTAGCTTATATCACATGAATTAAAGCTATCACTAGGGTCAGTGAAATAGAAGTGAGAGGTTATATTTACTAATTGTTCAAATTTCGATACCATTCCCTTGCTTGAGCAACTTCGGAGACCGAAAAATTAATCTCAAGAATCATATGGCTTCAACGGATGGCGGCCCAGCTTGTGGCAACACAGTCGGCCACCATTTCTTTATAATAATTGCCTACAATTCTTTAAAAGACCATCACCATTCAACTAAAAGTTCAAGCATACGTTTCTTTTTAGCAGTAGCTTCAACCGAGCTTCTTAATTTAGCATAAAGATCATTATTATGATGCTTAACATTTTGAGAATAAAAGTGCTCAGCAATACCAACTGCTCGTTCATCTTTTCTCTTTTTAAAGAACTCTATTGCGGACTCATAAAGCTCGGCACCTTTACATTCCTCACCAATTTTAAACATCATCAAACCTGAAGTAGCTACATAAATTCCCTTTGCACTTTCCTCCCTAGCCTCTGCTTTTTTGGCTAATAGCTTAAAATCAGACTCAATTCCATGAAAATTATTTTGCAACAACTTAGCAACAATCAAGTTGTTTAAAGCGCCAAAACTCATTTGCGTCTTAGGCTTTTTATAATATAACGATTCAGTGACAAACGTTGGGTCTTTTAAACCAATCAAACTCATATAACCAGCATCAACCATTGAAGCATCTGAGAATGGTTGAAAAGAATGAAACTCTACCAGCTTATCCCTACAGCGTGAAAAATCGCCAGACACATAATATTTATTAGCATCATTTTCAATTGACGAATCAGGAAGCGAAGGCTCTTCATCAATCGAAAACCCATGCTTTTGCTTTAACCATCCATACTGTGACAAAGCATTTTCAGAGGGGACTAAAAGGGAGGCTTGGAACATTTTCTTTGCTTTTTTTAGGTTTCCATTTTCGAATTCTATAGTACCTAAACTTGCAGCCAAGTCAGAAACTCTACCCATATCACCTGAAAAATTTTTTAAAATTTTCTTTCCATCATTCACCCTCGCGCTAGGTAGCTCAAAAGAATTAGCAATTGAAATATGAGCACTAGTTAGTAAAGGATTATTTCTTGAATCCTCACTGCGATTCAAGACCCAAAGAGCTTCTTCGGGATTATCTTTATGTACCAAAAATCTCGCAAATGACCTAGCTACAAAAGGAATATATTTATTCAAACTCCATGCGGTTTTCAAACACTTATAAGCCTTTTCATCTTCCCCCTTAACTGTATAGTAAAAAGCCATATCCACCCATGAAAAAACATCTCTTGGGTTTCTTTTTAAAAAACCTCTCACATTCCTTATACTCAAGTCTGTCATATTAGACTCTAACGCATACAATCCTGTTCCTTTAACTTCTTCACTTGAGTTAATGAATGACTTCACTCCAGGAGCAAGCATATTATAATTATCTAAAAGAAAAGATAAAGTTGACAAATAACCGGCATCTTCATACATGCCATTCATGAACAATGCTACATTAAGCTCAACTGCATTAAAAACAGTTCTTTTTTTATCCCACTCTTTCCTGGCCTCTTCTAGCCAAGGGTCATGTGCATTAGTGCTATTAATTGCAACATTTTTCTTTTTTAGCGTTGGATACTGCAGAGACAAGGCTTTTCTTGAAGCATGCCATCTTGGTATTAGTTGACGCTTTTCCATAAGAAGAAAGTTATTTGACATTATTTATAAGCCCCTCAATATAAAAAAGCCTAATTACAGTTGCCATCTTGCTTGTATATCTTCTTGCATTTAGCTTCATGGGCCGCGCTATAAACTTAGGAGCTCCACGTTTTTCATAATCAGGATAACACATTTCCCCCACAATACCTGTCACCTCTTCAGCAATTTTATTGCCGAAAATATTTTCACATGCTCCATAAAACTCTTCCATCAATATTGAAAATGAAGATATATGTATTACCAAAGACTCTCTATAATCTCGCTGAAAGACATTTGGAGAAATTTTTTCAGACTCATTTGCTAAAGCAGCAGTTAATGAAACCCCCATGACTGTTTGGTATACCAAGCTTCCAATAGCATATATATCGGTAAGATACCTATCACTAAACTCTTTTACTGTTATCCCGTACCTAACTTCAAGAGGCGCGTACCTATAATCGCCCGGAAAAGGCATATTAATAAATGGCGATTTACCTTGAATATCTGTAACCCTACCCAAGTCTCCAATTTTACTTTGGTTCTTAGGGAAATGGAGTACGTTTGATGGTTTGATGTCTTGGTGAGCAATGCCTGCACGATGTAATTGTTCAGCAGCAATGCATATATGGTGCATTGCTTTAAAAAAAGAAAACCAATCATCATGTTGTTTTTGAAGATAAACTTCTCTAAGGTCGCCTTCAGCTTTTTTAAAAACTATATAGAAAACTCTATTCAATGGAGCTTGGAATTGATTATTAACAAGTTCACCTGCCGATAACGGCACTACTACCTTACTCATTTTTTCATCTTTGCAGTATGCTAATATATTTCTCTCAAACAAGTACTCGTTAATTAATGCTTGAATATCTTCAAGGCTGCCGCCCATTACTCGGGTAAGATCCATCGCCTTCATAAAAGCGATATCTCCATTTTGACTCTCTACTAAATAGCGTGTACAGAAATTCCCTCCTGATGTTTGACTAGTCGTAATCATTTCTACCACGTTCCAGCCGCACGGCGTGCTTTTTCCAACAAGGCTTGTAGATGGCATAGTTACTCCTAGAAGAATGAAAAAGCTAAAAAATCCCTAAATTAATATTTCATATACAGCATTTTTTTGACCGATAGCGATCACAACTCATACCTTACATATGAAGAGCATCCATGTAATTAAAAATATGTATTACCAAAAAAAAGCCATCCAACTTTGGGATGGCCTTGTACCTAGAATGCTCCATTCCTAGCAATATTCACTCCCACTCAATAGTAGCAGGCGGCTTGCTGCTCACATCATAGGTCACCCGCGACACCCCTTCCAGCTCATTGATAATCCGGTTGGATACCTTCTCCAGCAGTTCATAGGGCAGGTGCGCCCAGCGGGCGGTCATGAAGTCGATGGTTTCGACCGCGCGTAGCGCGATGACCCATTCGTAGCGGCGACCGTCGCCGACCACGCCGACTGACTTGACCGGCAGGAACACGGCAAACGCCTGGCTGGTTTTTTCGTACCAGCCTGAATTGCGCAACTCTTCGATGAAGATGGCATCGGCTTCGCGGAGGATGTCGGCGTACTCTTTTTTGACCTCGCCGAGGATGCGCACGCCTAGGCCCGGCCCCGGGAAGGGGTGGCGGTAGACCATGTCGTAGGGCAGGCCGAGCTCCAGGCCGAGTTTGCGCACTTCATCCTTGAACAGCTCGCGCAGCGGCTCGACCAGCTTGAGCTTCATGGTTTCCGGCAGGCCACCCACGTTGTGGTGGGATTTGATCACGTGGGCCTTGCCGGTTTTGCTGGCGGCAGATTCGATCACGTCCGGGTAGATGGTGCCCTGGGCGAGGAAGTCCACATCCTCGATTTTACTGGCTTCATCATCGAACACGTCGATGAAGGTGTTGCCGATGATCTTGCGCTTGATCTCGGGGTCGTTTTCGCCCTTGAGCTTGTCGAGGAACAGGTCTTCGGCGTCCACACGGATGACCTTCACGCCCATGTGCTTGGCGAAGGTTTCCATGACCTGGTCGCCTTCCGCCTTGCGCAGCAGGCCGTTGTCCACGAACACGCAGGTCAGTTGGGTGCCAATCGCCTTGTGCAGCAGCGCGGCGACGACAGACGAATCCACACCGCCGGAGAGGCCGAGCAGCACGTGGCGGTCGCCGACCTGTTCGCGAACGCGCTGCACCTGGTCTTCGATGATCTGCGCGGGCGTCCACAGCTTTTCGGCTTTACAGATATCCAGCACGAAGTGCTCGAGAATGCGCTGGCCCTGCAGCGTGTGGGTCACTTCCGGGTGGAACTGCACGCCGTAGAACTGTTTCTCTTCCCAGGCCATGGCGGCAATCGGGCAGCTGGGTGTGGAAGCGGTCACAGTGAAGGTGTCCGGCGCCTGGGCGACTTTATCGCCGTGGCTCATCCATACATCCAGCAACGCTTTGCCGGTCTCGTGGTCGACGTGGTCCTTGATGTCGTTGAACAGCGCCGTAGGTTCGTCCAGACGGATCTGGGCGTAGCCGAATTCGCGCTGGTTGGAGCCTTCCACCTTGCCGCCCAGTTGCTCGGCCATGGTCTGCATGCCGTAGCAGATACCAAAGACCGGCAGGCCCATGTCAAACACGCACTGCGGCGCACGCGGGGAATCCAGCTCGGTGACGGATTCCGGCCCACCGGCCATGATGATGCCGTTGGGGTTGTACTCGCGAATCTCTTCTTCGGTGATATCGAAAGCGCGAACTTCGGAGTACACACCGATTTCGCGAACCCGGCGGGCGATCAACTGGGTGTACTGGGAGCCGAAGTCGAGAATCAGGATCTTGTGGGCGTGAATGTCACTCATGGCGGTATCTCGTTAAGCGGGGCGGGGCCACGGTAAGGCCAAAAAGCAAGCGGCGAGCCATGCCCGCCGCTATTGAACTAAAGCGCTGGTTAGCTCACCCGGTAGTTGGGCGCTTCTTTGGTGATCTGCACGTTGTGGACGTGGGATTCGTTAAAGCCAGCGCCGGTGATTTTCACGAACTCAGGCTTGGTGCGCATCTCTTGAATGGTGCTGCAGCCGGTGTAACCCATGGAGGCACGCAGGCCGCCCATCAGCTGGTGGACGATGGCGCCCATCACGCCTTTGTAAGGTACGCGGCCTTCGATGCCTTCCGGCACCAGCTTTTCGGCACCTTCGGCTTTATCCTGGAAGTAGCGGTCGGCACTGCCCTGATTCTCGGACATGGCACCCATGGAGCCCATGCCGCGGTAGGCTTTGTAGGTACGGCCCTGGTAAAGCTCCACTTCGCCCGGAGCTTCTTCGGTACCGGCCAGCAGGCCACCCACCATCACCGCGCTTGCGCCGGCGGCAATGGCTTTTGAAAGGTCGCCGGAGAAGCGGATGCCGCCGTCGGCAATCAGCGGAATGTCGAACTCTTTGAGCGCTTCTGCCACGTTGGAGACGGCGGTGATTTGCGGTACACCCACGCCTGTAACGATCCGCGTGGTGCAGATAGAACCGGGGCCGATACCCACTTTCACCGCATCGGCACCCGCTTCGGCCAGCGCCTTGGCGGCGGCGGCGGTGGCGATGTTGCCGCCAATCACCTGGATGGCCGGGAAGTGTTCCTTGATCCAGCGAACGCGGTCAATCACGCCTTCGGAGTGACCGTGGGCGGTATCCACCACGATCACATCAACACCGGCTTCGGCCAGCGCCGCGATGCGGTCCGGGGTTTCCGGACCGGTGCCGACGGCCGCGCCGACCAGCAGGCGGCCGTCGCTGTCTTTGGCGGCCATCGGGTAGGTGCGGGCTTTTTCGATGTCCTGGAAGGTCACCAGACCGCGCAGGTGGAAGGCGTCGTCAACGATCAGCATCTTTTCGATGCGGTGTTCGCGCATCTTGGCTTTGCTTTCTTCAAGCTGGGTGCCTTCCGGCACGGTGACCAACCGATCGCGGGGGGTCATGATGTCGGCCACGCTGTCGCCGTGGTTGGGCTGGAAGCGCATGTCGCGCTCGGTCACAATACCCACCAGGGTTTCGCCTTCGACCACCGGGAAACCGGAGAAGCCGTACTCGCGCGCCATGGCGAGCAGGTCTTCAAGCTTGGCTTTGGGGCTGACGGTAATCGGGTCTTTAACGATCACGCTTTCGTGCTTCTTCACCTTGCGCACTTCAGCGGCCTGCTGCGACATGGTCATGCTTTTATGAATGATACCAATGCCACCTTCCTGCGCCATGGCAATCGCCAGTCGCGCTTCGGTCACCGTGTCCATCGCGGCGGAGACAAGCGGAATATTAAGCGAGAGATTGCGGGTCAGGCGGGTTTTAAGGTTAACATTCTTGGGGAGAACGTCCGAATAACCGGGCAGGAGGAGTACGTCGTCGAACGTAAGTGCTTCTTGAGCCATACGTAGCATAGCGGCAACACCCAATTTGAAGTGGAAGACGGGGCGTGAAAAGTTAATCCCCCATTATAACGGGTAGAGGGCCATCCCAGCAATGCAGAGACGCCATTACGCTTATACCAATGGATAATGACGATTGATGGTAGCCTGACAGCCGATTCATTTACCGACCCAAGGGGTGCGTGTTGACCCAGCAAATCATTGTTTACAGCGATTACGTCTGCCCCTTCTGCCTGCTGGCCGAAGAGGTGCTTGCCGAGGCCACCAAAGGCCTGGACGTCGACATCCAATGGCGCCCGTTCGAGCTGCGCCCGGCGCCGGTGCCCACCTTGAAGGTCGAAGACCCGTACCTGCCCAAGGTGTGGCGCGAGGCGGTCTACCCCATGGCTGAAAAACTGGGCGTGCCCATCAAGCTGCCCAATATTTCGCCGCAGCCGCGCACCGACAAGGCCTTTGAAGTCTTCGCCATGGCGGAAGAACACGGCCTGGGCCACGCCTATTCGATGGCAACGTTGAAGGCGTTCTTCCAGCAGGAACGCGATATTGGCGACCCGGACGTGCTGGCCGACATTGCCGACTCCGTCGGTCTGGAGCGCCAGGCGGTGCTCGATGCGCTTGCCGAGGGCCGCTACCGCGAGCAGCACCAGGCGGCGCTGCGCCACGCCATGGAAGAAGCGCGCATTCAGTCGGTGCCCACCTTGATCATCGACGGTGAAACCATCCAGGGCGTCCCCGACCCGGCGGCGCTGAAACACTTCCTCACCGAGCGCGCTTAACCTATGTCCTCTGCCACGCCCCAGGCGCTTTCCGTCAGTCAGCTCAATCAGCGCGCCAAGCAGACGCTCGAACGTGACGTGGGCGAGGTGTGGGTAGAGGGTGAGCTTTCCAACGTCTCACGCCCGGCGTCCGGGCATGTTTACTTCACCTTGAAGGACGACCGGGCGCAGATTCGCTGTGCATTGTTTCGTCAGCGGGCGCGGTTTGTGTCGGCGCCGATGCGCGATGGTGACCAGGTCAAGCTGCGCGGGCGGGTGTCGCTGTTCGAGCCCCGCGGCGATTACCAACTGATTGCCGAGGCCGTTCAGGCAGCGGGGCTGGGCGAACTGCTGGCGGCGTTCGAACGCTTAAAAGCCCAGCTCGACGGTGAAGGCGTGTTTGCCAACGCCCGCCCCCTGCCCTTTCCGCCGCGCAAGCTGTTGATTTTAAGCTCGGCGACGGGCGCGGCGATTCGTGACGTATTGGCGGTGTTGGCCGCCCGCTGGCCGCTGGCGGATGTCACGCTGATTCCGGTGCCGGTACAGGGGGCCGAGGCGGCGCCTGCGATGATATCGGCACTGGCCCTGCTCAATCGCCAGGCGCGGCTGGACCCGGAACGCGATGCCATCCTGATCACCCGCGGCGGCGGCAGTCTGGAAGATTTGTGGGCGTTCAATAACGAGCACCTGGCGCGGGCGATTTTTCACTCCCGGCTGCCGGTGATGTCGGCGGTGGGTCACGAGGTGGATATCACCCTGGCAGACTTTGCCGCCGACATCCGCGCGCCCACGCCTTCCGCCGCGGCCGAGCGCCTGGTGCCGGACCAGCACACCCTCAAGCGCCAGCTTGAGCACCATGAAAACCGATTGATGCGGGCCATGCAGGCGCGCCTGGAGCGGGACAGCCAGCGGCTGGATACCCTGCGCGCCAAACTGCGCCATCCCGGCGAGCAGCTCAATCGCCAGCGCCAGCATTTAACCGCGCTCTACCAACGCTTGAGCCGCGCCATGCAGCAAACGCTCACCCAGCAGAAAGCGCAGGTATCGCAATTGAGCAGGCGCCTGGCCAGCCAGGATATGGCACGTTTGCACCGCGTGGAAAGCGAGCGGGTCAGTCAGCTTCAGCGCCGCTTGAGCGCGGCCATGCAGCGCCAGCTGGAAAGCCGCCAGGCGCGGTTAACCAGCGCCGCCCGAGAGTTGAATGCCATCAGCCCGCTCGCGGTATTGGGCCGGGGCTACGCCATCGCCCAGGACGAGCAGGGTCAGATCGTGCGGCGTGCGGACGATACCTCGCCGGGGCAAAAACTCAAACTGCGTCTGTGCGAAGGCCAACTCAGCGTGGAGGTAAAACGGCGCTACAAGGGGTAGCGCCGCGATGGCTGAGTTGACGGGATCAACCTGGCTTACTACTTGTCTTTTTGCCTGTCCTTGCCCGGTTTCTGGGGCGAGTCTTCGGACTCAGGGTTTACATGATGCGTATCCGGCATCGGATTGGCTTCACTGTAGTGTTCGTCCTGAGGTTTGGGTGATTTCTCGTCTTTCCTGTCGGGATGAGACATAACGCGTACTCCTTACGGTTAATGGTGCTCGGCATTACGTTGCCTGTCTTCACTGTAGTGCGTCACGCGTAACTTGCAATTAAGCACCTCTCGCCCACCCATCCCCTTCGAATTAAAAAACAATTTAAAAACAATGCCATATAAGAATCATGGTATTCAGCAGGGTGATTAGCAAACTAAATAAGGCACATCGACTGTCACTATCGTCGTGGATTCCGGCTTACGCCATGCTGTAGATGCCCCGGTTTGCCCCTACTGGCGAGCCGGGTCTACATTAAAAAACGGGTGCCCAAGGAGGCTGGCACCTGCTGCATCTTACTTTTTGATGTTTGTGCCAACAAAGGAGTGACCGCACATGAGCAATCAGCAACAACCCCCTCAGCATCAAGCTAAACAGCCGGGCGACGAACACATCATGCACCCGGAACCCGAGTTTATTCGCGAAAGCTACCGAGGTGCCGACAAGCTGCTGGATAAAGTGGCAATCATTACCGGCGGCGACAGCGGTATTGGCCGCGCGGTGGCAGTGCACTATGCACGCGAAGGCGCCGACAGCGTGATCGTGCATTTGAAGGAAACCCAAGATGCCAAAGAAACCCAACGACTGGTTGAGGCTGAAGGCCGTCGCTGCCTGGTTGTGAAAGGAGACGTAGGAGCTCCCAGCTTCTGCCGTGAGATTGTGAAGCGCGCCCTGAAAGAATTCGGCAAGCTCAATATCGTCGTCAATAACGCGGCTGAGCAGTACGACTGGCGCGATATTACCGAGATCCCCGACGACCAGTTGCAGCGTACCTTTCAAACTAACCTGTTCAGCCACTTTTATATGACCAAGGCCGCGCTACCCCACATGAGCGAGGGCGATACGATCATCGCCACCTCGTCGATCAACGCCTTCAAGGGCAACGACACGCTGATCGACTACACCGCCACCAAAGGGGCGATTCAGGGCCTGGTGCGCTCGCTTGCCATGTCGCTGATGGACCGCGGCATTCGGGTCAACGCCGTTGCCCCCGGGCCGGTATGGACGCCGCTGATTCCCGCCAGCTTCGACGACGATAAAGTCGCCTCCTTTGGCGGCCAAGTGCCGATGAAGCGCGCTGGCCAGCCCAGCGAAATGGGGCCTGCCTATGTGTATCTGGCAAGCGAAGAGTCGTCCTACATGACGGGACAAACAATGCATCTGAACGGCGGTGTGATCCTCAATACCTAACCCGCCAGCGTTTTGACCAGCACCTTGGATTTACGCGCGTGGTTGTAGGTTTCACGCTTCAGCGTCGGCAGCTCTTCAAGGCTGGCGGCGCGGAAGCCCCGCTCCACAAACCAGTGCGCCGTGTGGGTGGTCAGCACAAACATCTCCTGCACCGCGCGCTGGCGGGCACGGCGCTCCAGCGCCTCGACCAGACGCTCACCGCGTTCGCCACCGCGGTAATTGGTATGCACCGCTACGCAGGCCAGTTCGGCCACGCCCGTATCAGGGAAGACATGCAGCGCCGCGCAACCGATCACCATGCCGTCGCGCTCGATGACCATGTAGTCATCGATTTCATGCTCCAGCCGCTCGCGGGAGCGTGCCACCAGCATGCCCCTGTTCTCCAGCGGCTCCAGCAGCTCCAACAGGCCCGCCACATCGTTGAGCGTGGCCGGGCGCAGCTGTTCATAGCGGTGCTGGGTAATCATGGTACCCACACCGTCGCGGGTGAAGAGCTCTCCCAGCAAGGCATCGTGATTGCGCCAGGAAAGCAGGTGAGTGCGGGCCACGCCTTCCCGCGCGGCGGTACAGGCGGCATTGAGATGGCGGGCCAGTTCACTGCCCGGCGCGGCATGCTGGATGCGCGGCTCGGCATCGGCGGGAGACAGCTGGCGCAGCAGTGCACCCTGCTCGTCTTCCAGACCTTCGGACTCGCCCAGCAGAATCAGCTTGTCGGCATTGAGCGCCACCGCGGCATGTTGGGCCACTTCGGAAGCATCCAGATCGAATACCTCGCCGGTGCTGGAAAACCCCAGCGGCGGCAACAGTACCAGCGAGCCTTTTTCCAGCAACCCTTCAATGGCGCTGGCGCGCACGCGACGCACCTCGCCGCTGTGGTCGAAATCCACCCCTTCGCGCACGCCCAACGGTTTGGCGGTCACCAGGTTGCCGGAAATCACGCTTAGCTCCACGCCATGCAGCGGCGTACTGGGCAGGCCCAGCGAAAGCCGCGCCTCCAGCCACAGGCGCTGATGGGCAGCCACCTGTTCCACATGCGCCATAACCGCGCGATCGGCGACCCAGCGGCCGTTGAGACGCGTCGGTTCAACCCCCGCCGCACTCAGCGCCTCGTGCACCTGGGGGCGAATGCCAAACACCACCACCAGTCGCACGCCCAGCGTATGCAGCAGCGCCAGGTCCTGGATCAGTTGCTCCCCTCGGCCAGACGCCATGGCTTCGCCTTCGATCAAGATGACAAAGGTTCGCCCCCGGTGCGCATTGATATAGGGGGAGGCATTACGAAACCAGTCGACAAAGGGGAAGCGTGTATCCAAGGGGCCGCTCTCCGGCAGCAGGTGAATGGAAGAACTATGGTTAATAACTACGGTTACTTTACCAGAGCACAAAAAATAGCGGCACCTTCTAATGCACTTATGCATAAAGAAGATGCCGCTTTGGGGTACCAGGCGTTGGCGTGCCGGGTCAGTTGTACTGCCCTCGCCGCTTAACCGAACATACCCTTGAACATAAAGAAGAACAGAATGGAGAGCGCCGCGCCTGCAGGCAGCGTAATCAACCACGACATGGCGATCGTACCGATCACCCGCAGGTTGAGCGCCGTCATGCCGCGCGCCAGGCCAACCCCCAGAATGGCACCAACCAGGGTATGGGTGGTGGAAATCGGCAAGCCGGTGCCTGACGCAAGCACGACGGTGGTGGCCGCCGCCAGGGTCGCGGCAAAGCCGCGGCTCGGCGTCAGCTCGGTGATGCCTGTACCCACGGTGGCAATCACTTTATGACCGTAGGTCACCAGACCGGCCACGATACCGCCACCGCCTAGTACCAGTACCCACCAGGGGACCAGCGCCGAGCCGCCAATCTCACCACCGGTTTGCACCACGCTGATCACCGCCGCCAGCGGGCCAACCGCGTTGGCCACGTCGTTAGAGCCGTGCGCAAAGGCCATGGCGCAGGCGGTGAAGATCATCAACACACCAAAAGCGCGCTCCACGTTGGCATAGCCAAAGTGATCATCGCTGCTTTCTACGTACTTCACACGGCGTTCCATCAAGACACCGACACCGGCGAGCAACCCGCCCAGGATCAACGAGATCACCAGGCTCTGGCCAAACGAAAGATTCAGGCCAACGTGTTTCAGGCCCTTGGTCATGGTGACCATGGAGACGACAAAGCCTACCAGGAACACATAGGCGGGCAGATAACGCTTGGCGGCTGCCAGTGGGTTGCGGTCTTCAAACACCAGGTGATGGACCGACTTAAACAGCACGAAACCGGCCGTACCGGCCAATAGCGGCGACACCAGCCAACTCGCGGCGATACTACCGACCGCCCCCCAGTCGACGGCCTCGGCCCCCAGGCCTGCCACTGCAAAGCCGACAATCGCACCCACAATCGAGTGAGTGGTCGAAACCGGCCACCCCTTCATCGAGGCAACCAACAGCCAGGTGGCCGCTGCCAGCAGCGCCGACAACATGCCGTACACCAGCAGTTGTGGTTCCCCCTGCAGCAGTTCAGGATCGATAATGCCCTTGCGGATGGTATTGGTGACTTCGCCGCCCGCAAGCCAGGCACCTAGAAACTCAAACACAATGGCAATCAGGATTGCCTGTTTGATGGTGATGGCCTTGGAGCCGACCGAGGTACCCATGGCGTTGGCCACGTCGTTGGCCCCCACGCCCCAGGCCATGAAAAAGCCGAAAAGACAGGCCAGGATGATAAAAATATCACCGTGCTGAGCAATGATCTGCATAACGCTTCCCTTGGTTGGGATCAGGTATTAGGTTTGGATCACAAATTAGTTGGCGGTCATGATCTGCAGGCGGCTACCGACCCGTTCGGCGCGGTCGGAAAGTTCGCCTACCCAATCAATGATCTGGTAGAGGAAGACCACATCGACCGGCGGTAGCTCGCTTTCCAGACTGAACAACTGACGGCGGATCGCGACTTGCTGACCATCGGCCTGGTGCTCAAGGGTATGCAGTTCGCGGATCATGTTGTGCATGACATCCGATACATTGCGCCCAAAGCCTGACTCCAACAGGTCCTTGAGTTCTTCCAGCGCCTGGCGGGCTTGCGCCACACAGGCCACGCTGGTGCGGATATAGTCACGCATGGGGTCAGCCAACTCGTCAGGCACGGTCATTTTACGGCCCAGCATAATGCCGGTAATGTCGCGTGCTTTATTGGCAATCTTGTCCTGTACGCTGATCAGGTCGAGCAGATCGGAGCGCGAAACAGGCAAGAACATGGTGTTAGGCAGGTTCAGACGTAACTCGGTCTTGAGTACGTCGGCATCGTGTTCTAAACGGGTGACGTTTTCACGCAGTTGCGCAGCGCTCTCCCAATCGCCTGCCAGCGTCGCTTCGAAGAAGGGCAGGAGTTGATCGGCACATTCGTTTGCCTTGACGATGTGAGCGAGCAGCGGCTGGAATGGCGAGCGGCCAAACATCGAGGAAAAAGGGTTGGAAGTAACCATAAAGCCTTTACGCCTTTTTTCGGGAAGCCGGGAAATGGCGGCAATAGTATAGAGAGTGCGTCTGCCGCCGTCATGAAAAGTTCATAATGTCATTAAAATTTAACCTAAATGTCATAGTATAGAGGTGGCAATTGTCATGAAACCCTCAGAGCCAACCGAGATTGAACTGAAGCTTGCCCTGGCCCCCGAGGGGCCGGTGGCCCTGCGCCAGTACCCCCTGTTGCAGACCCTGACACCCAGTCGGCAAACCCTGACCAACACCTATTACGACACCCCTGGGGGAGCACTTGACCAGGCGCGCATCGCGGTGCGTCTGCGTCAGGTGGACGATCAGGTGCTGCAGACCGTCAAGACCGCCGGCCACGGCGGCGGCGGGTTTTCGCAACGCCATGAGTGGGAATGGCCGCTGACGACACGCCACCTGGATACCCAAGGGCTTGCCGAGCTCCCGCCGTTTCAGGGCGCCCTGGGCGAGGCAATTCCCACGCTGCAGCCTCAGCTGAGCACCGATTTTGAACGGTGGAGCTGGCAGGTGATGTGGCAGGACAGCCATATCGAACTGGCACTGGATGAAGGCAGGATTCACAGCGGTGGGCATCAGGCGATCATCTGCGAAGCGGAACTCGAGCTTAAACACGGCGCGCCCGAGGCACTCTGGTCGCTGGCCCAGGCGATCGCCGAACGCGTTCCCCTGCGCCCTTCAGACACCAGCAAGGCCGCCCGTGGCAACGCCCTCGCCGCCCAGCAATGGCCGCTTCCCGACGCTGACTCCCCTGCGCAATGGATGCACCGGGCAACGCTGGCGCTTGATGCCTACCACGACAGCCACCGCGCCGAGCACTTGGCGGCAGCTCAGGAGGCACTTGCCATGCTGGCCGCCGATCCGATGCTCACCGACCAGGCCCGTGATGACGCGAACGCCATGCGCGATGCGCTGGGAAGCACCGGCCAGCCAAGCGTGACGTATGCCAAGGCCGCACTGGCCCTTGCCCATCGCATGGCGCATCAAACCGCGCTACGCTAGCGCTCACAGCCTTTTTCAGGACGGCCTGATGAATCTTTCATTAAAACCTGGCGCAGAGGGACTTCGCGCGCAGCTTTTCCACATCATTTTCGAGTCCGATACGCCGGGTGCCAAAGCCTTTGACATTGGCTTGATTCTGGCGATCCTGCTCAGCGTCGGGGTCATATTACTGGATAGCGTTGAGGCCTATGCCGAGCGCTACGGCATGCTTTTTTATGTCCTGGAGTGGATATTCACCATCCTGTTCAGCATCGAGCTGGTGCTGCGCCTTTACTGCCTTGAGCGCCCCACGCTCTACCTGAAAAGCTTTTACGGTATTGTCGATCTGATCGCCATCCTGCCCACCTGGCTGGTATTGCTGATACCCGGCGCCCACGGTCTGGTGATTGTGCGAATCCTGCGGGTATTGCGTATCTTCCGCATTCTGCGGTTGATGGAGTTTGTCGGTGAAGCGCGGCTGCTGATCGATGCGTTAAAGCGCAGCCTGCGCCAGATCCTGCTGTTCTTCTTCAGCATTTTCATGGTGGTCACGCTGTTTGCGGCGCTAATGTATGTGATCGAATCGCCAGAAGCCGGTTTTACCAGTATTCCCATGTCGATCTACTGGGCGATCGTCAGCATGACCACGGTAGGCTACGGCGACATCGTGCCGGCAACGCCGTTAGGCAAATCCATCACCGTGGTGCTGATGCTGCTCGGTTACTCGATCATCGCCGTGCCCACCGGGGTGTTCTCCGCCCAGGTCATACGTTCGATCCGCGAGGATCGCTACTCTGAAGAAGCCTGCCCAGGTTGCGGCCACGAGCGCCACGAAAAGCGCGCCTACTATTGCCTGCGCTGCGGCACCTGGCTGGATGAACACAGTGAAGACCCGCGCAAGAAAGAGGAAGAAAAGAAAGAAGAAAAGAAGAAAGACGACAACGGCGACGACACAGATAAAAACGCGCCCCAGGATAGTGACACCTGAGGCGCGCGGCGCTTCTTGCTTATCAAATGGCGTGATTATTTAACCCATCACTCCACTTCGTGCGGAGCGTCCCAAGCGTTCAGCTCGGCCTCGCTCCAGTCCCCGTAAGTGGCGTTGGGGAAAACAATCCAGTCATTGCCAAAACGGTCGACATTTTCGTTGACCAGCGTACGCTGCTCCTCAAGGTTCGCTTCGGCAAACTCACCGGCGAAGTCATGCAGCGTGTCGCCGAGTTGCAGCACCACCGTGTGCCCGTCCTCAACCTCGGCACGACGCTCCGACTTGGGTGGCCCCAACAGTTTCACGCTGTCTTCAGAGACCTGAGGAAGTCCCAACGTTTCGAGCGTGGCCAGTGTATCGGCTTTATTTTCCTGGTAGCGATCAGAGACATAGTAGATCGCCACGTCGTGCTCATCAGCGAACTCCAGGAAGTCTTTTGCCCCGGGAATCAAACGTGGATTCCCTTCGCGCTCCCAGTGCTTCCAGGTATCCCAGGTGGTGAAGTCATGGCAAGCTTGCATGTCACGCACCAGCAAGGCGCTATTATCCAACACTGTTTCGTCAAGATCGGTAATGATCGCCAGGTCAGCATCGTCACCATGGGCTTCGATCTGCTCTTCCAGACGATAGGTGGCCAACTCGAACCCCTGACGCTGCAGGGCAATGGCTTCGGCGGACTGCTGTTGAAAACGCAGTCCCATGGCGTATTCAGCCTGGGCGCAACCCGTATCTTCGTTCGCCACTGCCTGCCCCGCGAGCGGCAGACTCGCCAAGCTTGCCAGGGCCGCCAGGGTGGCCACATTGCGGTAACGCGATAGTGTCATTAGGCAATCTCCTTTTGTCGGCAATCCTGAAGCAGCAAGCATCCCCCCACCGCTTGGATTGCCTTCGTTATCGATAGAATGCATTGATACCGTATTTTATTTTTATTAATCATTCAAATAATATTAAAAGACACAAAATAGCTTTATGCGGTATCTCGGATCTCAGTGATCGGCAAAAAAAAACCCCCAGTCAATGGGGGCTCGATTCACAAGAATTCAGTCAGAGCAGTCAAGTTTATAACCGGTTAAACGGTAAAGGGCGTGACATCCCCGCGGCCTTCGCGGACGATCTTGGGCGGCAGTTCGCGCAGATCGATGACGCTGGTGGGGTCCAGGTGGCAGGCGCCACCGTCAATGATCAGGTCCAGGTGTGCCCCAAAGCGCTCGCGGATATCCTCGGCGTCGCTCATTGGCAGGTCCTCGCCGACGGGAATCAGGGTGACGCTCATCAGCGGCTCGCCCAGTGCATCCAGGAGCGCGTGGGTGATGCGGTGGTCGGGCACGCGAACACCGATAGAACGCCGTTTGGGGTGCAGCAGCAGGCGCGGCACTTCGGTACTGGCGTCTAGAATGAAGGTGTAGGGGCCAGGCGTATGCGCCTTGAGCAGCCGGAACACGTCGTTATCGACCTTGGCGTAGGTGCCGATCTGCGACAGGTCCGAGCACACCAGGGTGAAGTTGTGCTTGTCGTCCAGCGAGCGCAGCCATTTGATTTTCTCGATGGCTTTTTTCTCGCCCAGGTGGCAACCCAGCGCGTAGCCGGAATCGGTGGGGTACGCCACCACGCCGCCTTTGCGAATAATCTCGATGGCTTGGTCGATCAGGCGTTTTTGCGGATTCTCGGGATGAATCTGAAAGTATTGGCTCATGGCGTACTCCTGCCTGTGGATATTAGTGGTCCTACCGCCTACCTTAGCTTATGCAGCGGCGAGAGGCCCAGCCGGTGCGTCCTGCAGGTGGCGTAAACGCGGATGCTGCCAGATAGGCGGCGCTGCGGTTCGCGGTATCATGCTCATGCTGCCAGGGGCGGCGTGGCTGCCGGGAAAGTGAAAGTCACTGCCCATCGAGGCGTATAACTCGCGTTCGACCAGTTGGCGCGCCAGATCCCGGGTGCTGTCCGGATTTTGCTGGCCGCTGACCAGTTCCACCGCCTGGCCGCCGGCTGCCTGAAAGGTATCCATCAACAGGCCACGCTTGCGCCGGGTCAGGCCGTGTCGCAGCGGATGAGCCAGCACCGCCACGCCGCCTGAGGCGACAACCCAGCCCACCGCGTCGCTGATTTCCGGCCAGTGGGCCTTTACATCGCCTTTCTTGCCGCTGCCCAAAAAGCGCTTAAAGGCGCTGGCCCAATCGGCCACCATGCCGTCTGCCACCAGGGCCCGGGCAAAGTCGGGGCGGCCTAGTGGCCGGTCGCTACCGGCCTGCTCGCGGGCCTTGGCCAGGGCGTCAGTCAGACCGGCCTTTTCAAGCCGCTCGGCAATCACCTCGGCGCGTTTGATACGCGCCTCACGCTGATGGATCAACCCTTCCACCAGCGGGCCCTGGAGGCCGCCCGGCATCAGCGCCACCATGTGAATATTGATACCCTGCCAGCGAGTGGATAACTCACAGCCGGGCAGCAGGCACATACCTGTGGATGCCGCCGCCTGGCCCGCCTCCACCACGCCATCCATGGTATCGTGGTCGGTCAACGCCATGTGGGTAAGCCCACGTTCGGCGCACAGCGTGACGAGTTGCGTCGGCGTCAAGGCACCGTCGGATGCCGTCGAATGCATATGCAAATCAACGGGGTAACGCTGGTCGGTCTCAAACGTGGCAGGAAGTCGGAGCATAGGCATGACGCCGTGTGGCGAGTTTGTCAGAATAAGGCTTAGGTTGATGCGATATGGTGCTCGCTTATACCGGTCCGGTCAATTGAAGCCGTGGTTACCTACCTTTTTGTTCCTTCTTTCATTCAAGGAGTTATGCACATGCTATATGCCATCATCAGTGAAGATACGGCTAACAGTCTGGAACGCCGCCTGGCCGCCCGGCCTGACCATTTAGCGCGGCTGGAAGCCTTGCGCGACGAAGGGCGCCTGGTGCTCGCAGGCCCCCACCCGGCCATTGATGCCAATGACCCTGGCGAAGCGGGCTTCAGCGGCAGCCTGGTGATTGCAGAGTTCGGCAGCCTGGAAGACGCCAAAAGCTGGGCCGATGCCGACCCCTACGTCATTGCCGGTGTTTATTCCCAGGTGACCGTCAAGCCGTTCAAGAAAGTTTTACCTTGACCCTGGCGAGTGAATATGGAGGGTCCGTCGGCTTTTTCACAGAGGCTGTGGAAAACTCTGTGAAAACACGGCGGACGCATTTCCCTAAGCCAGGAATAACGCCCCTATTCACAAATTGGTCATTTTTTAACCATCTTTCTGCAACACGGATGACTGCGTGACGCAACACCCTTACCCTTTGCCGCCTCTGGCGGCGCTGACGTCGCCGTCGCTCACCTGGAACGACGCGGCGCCGCACTCGGACGCCTTCGACGACGTTTATTTTTCCCGTGATAACGGCCGCGCTGAAACCGAGCACGTGTTTATCAACGCCAACCACCTGCCTGCTCGCTTTACCGAGTGGCAGCAGCGGCGTGCCTTTGTGATCGGCGAGACCGGCTTTGGCACCGGGCTGAATATGCTGTGTGCCTGGGCCTGCTTTGCCGCGCATGCACCGGCCCACGCCCGGCTTCACCTGTTATCCACAGAGAAGTTTCCCCTGGATCGCGCCTCGCTTATCCGCGCGTTGAGCGCATGGCCGTCGCTTGCCACTTATGCACAGGTGCTTTGCGACCAGTGGCCCGACGCGGTCAGCGGCATCCACCGTTTGCACCTGAGCGAACGCGTGACGCTGGATCTGCATTTTGGTGACACCACCGAGCGCCTGTCGCAGTTGGATGGCCAGGTCGACGCCTGGTTTCTGGATGGCTTTGCACCTTCCAAGAACCCTGAGATGTGGCAACCTGAGCTATTTGAGGCCATGGCGGCGCGCTCACGCCCCGGGGCGACATTCGCCACCTTCACCTGCGCCGGTATCGTCAAACGCGGGCTGAAAGCCGCCGGGTTTGGGTGGCAAAAAGTGCCGGGCTTTGGACGCAAGCGGGAAATGCTGGCAGGCGCGATCGCCGCGCCACCCGGCGATACGCGCCGCCGCGCCACGCCATGGTTTACGCCGCCTGCAGGCCTGGATAACCGACACGTCGCCGTGATCGGCGCGGGCATCGCCGGGGCCAGCGTCGCCGCCGCCCTTGCCAGGCGCGGGATCAAGGTCAGCGTGGTAGAGCGTGAGGCACCCGGTGCGGGCGGCTCGGGCAATCGCCAAGGAGCGCTATACGTCAAACTGGCCGCAGAGACGAACCATCAAAGCCGGTTTTATTTGGCCGGGTTGATGTATTCCCAGCGCTGGCTTGGGCAGTTAGCCACGGACACGCCTGTATGGCGGCAAAGCGGCGTGGTACAGCTGGCGTTAAGCGATAAGGAAGCCCGCCGCCAGCAGCGCTTCATGGCGTACCATGCGCTGCCTGAAGCGGTGGTGTCGGCTCATACGGAAAACCTGAGCGAGCTTGCCGGGGTACCGATCAGTGCCCGGCAGGCGCTGTTTTATCCCCAGGCAGGCTGGGTACACCCCAAGGCGCTGTGCGAGCAGCTGCTCGCCCATCCGCTTATCAGTATTATTCAGGGGGATGTGACACAACTGCAGCGAGACGGGCAGCATTGGCAGCTCGACCTGGCCAACGGCGATACCGTAAGCGCCGATCAGGTCGTGATTGCCAACGCTCAGTTGGCCAACCACTTTGCGCAAACCACACAACTGCCGCTGCAGCAGGTGCGTGGCCAGGTCAGCGAAGTGGTGCTGCCAGAAAGCGTGCAAGCGCCTCAGCGGGTGGTTTGCGCTGGCGGCTATGTCTCACCGCCTGTGGATGGCGTACTGACTTTTGGCGCCAGCTTTGTGCCCAATAACGACACCCGCCACGTCACCCATGACGACCACCAGCGCAATATTGACGAGCTGCGACAGGCATTGCCCGACTGGGTGGCGGCTATTGAGGCATCAGGCGTTGACCTCAGCCCCGAAACACTCGAGGGCCGGGCCGCCGTGCGTGCGGCAAGCCCGGACAAAAGCCCCTATGCAGGGCCGGTGCCGATAGCTGAATCCTGGCAGGAGGCGTATCAAGCATTAGGCAAGGACGCCTCGAAAGTGCCTGATACACGGGGGGAGCATTACCCGGGGCTGTGGATATCCACCGCCCACGGTTCCCGTGGGCTTGCCAGCGCGCCGCTGTGCGCCGAGGTGATTGCCTCGCGTATCAGCGACGACCCGCAGCCGTTGGAGTTGCCGCTGGTCGACCACCTCCACCCGGGGCGGCGGCTTATCAGCGCGATTATTCGGGGAACGATGGCCTAGATGTCACCTTCCTCCTCATCGTCGGCTATATCGCGGCCAAAGGAACGCCATTGGGCCAGGGTCATCACCTCGGTCATCTCTAGCTCAAGGTCGTGGGCAATGATCAGCTCATTGCGCTCAAGCTGCTTTTTAAGCTGCGCAACCCAGCCATGCATGCCCTCGCCCGTGGTATCGGTCGTGTCGTAGCCCTGACGAGTCACAAACGCCTCGAGCAGGGCATCCAGGGTTTCCTGCGGCAGCATTCTGGCGGGTACTTCAATAAATCGGCTCATTAGCTCTGCTCCCACTCTGCCAATCGGTCTATAAAGGTCGCTTCATCGATGACGTCGACACCCATCTGCTCGGCCTTGGTGAGTTTGCTGCCCGCGGCTTCGCCCGCCACCAGGCAGGCAGTTTTCTTGGAGACGCTGCCTGCCACCTTGGCACCCAGTGCCTGCAGGCGTGCCTTACCTTCGTCGCGGGTCATCGACTCAAGGGTGCCGGTGAGCACCCAGGTCTGGCCGTCAAGGGGGGTGGGGCCCTGGGTAACCTCTGCTTCTTGCCAGGTTACGCCTGCGTCTATCAGCGCCTGCAGTGTTTCCAGGTTATGCGGCTGGCGGAAAAAGGTGTGCAGGTGAGCCGCGACCACCGGCCCGACATCGTTCACCGCTTCCAGCCCTGCCTGGTCGGCGTCCTGCAGTGCCTGGAGGGTGCCGAAGTGATTCGCCAGGTTGGACGCCGTGGCTTCGCCCACTTCGCGTATGCCCAATGCGTAGATAAACCGCGCCAAGGTTGTCGACTTGGCGTTATCCAGGGCGTTGACCAGATTGCGGGATGACTTTCCCCCCATGCGTGGCAGGCCTTGCAGTTGCTCAACGGTCAGATGAAACAAATCTGCCGGGGTTTTCACCCAGTCCAGGTCAACGAGTTGCTCGATCAACTTCTCGCCCAGACCGTCGACATCCAGCGCCTTGCGGCTGGCGAAATGTTTCAGCGCTTCTTTACGCTGGGCGGCGCAGTAAAGCCCCCCGGAGCAGCGGGCAACGGCCTCATCGGCTAAACGCTCGATCTCTGAGTCGCACACCGGGCAACGCTCGGGAAAGATAATGGGCCGGGCATCCGCGGGGCGCTTGTCGGCATCCACCCGGACCACCTGTGGAATCACATCACCGGCACGACGAATCGCGACGGTATCGCCAATCATGACGCCCAAGCGAGTAATTTCATCGGCATTGTGCAACGTGGCATTGGAAACCGTCACGCCTGCCACGGTCACCGGTTCAAGCCGTGCCACCGGGGTAATGGCGCCGGTACGCCCCACCTGAAATTCCACCTCGTTGAGCGTTGTGACTTCTTCCTGGGCGGGGAACTTGAAGGCCACGGCCCAGCGCGGCGCCCGGGCGACAAAGCCAAGCTCCCGCTGGTGGCGCAGATCGTTCACCTTGATGACCACGCCATCGATATCGTAGCCCAACTGGTCGCGCTTCTCGCCGAGCTGTTCGCAGTAATCGGCGACGGCTTTGGGGCCCTTCATGGTGGTCAGCTCGGCGCTGGTACGAAAACCGAGTGTTGATAACCGCGCCATCAAGGCGCTGTGGCTGGTATCGCCCAGGTCGGGCTCAAGGCGAGCCGCCTGGTAGGCATGAAACTCCAGCGGCCGTTTAGCGGTGATGCGCGGGTCCAACTGACGCAGGCTACCCGCCGCTGCGTTACGCGGGTTGGCAAACACCTTGCTGCCCTCTTCCCGGGCGCGTTCGTTGAGCGCTTCAAACCCCGCATGGCGCATGATCACTTCGCCGCGAACTTCCAGAAGCTCGGGGACGTTTTTCCCCATCAGCTTCAAGGGCACCGAGCGTAGCGTGCGCAGGTTGGAGGTAATTCCCTCGCCGGTGCGACCATCGCCCCGAGTCGCCCCACTGACCAGCACACCCTGCTCGTAAACCAGCGACACCGCCGCACCATCCAGCTTGGGCTCGCAGCTAAACTCGATATCATCCGTCTCGCTCTCCAGGCGTTCGGCAACGCGCTCGGCAAACGCGTGGATATCCTCACGGCTAAAGGCGTTATCCAACGACAGCATGGGAATGGCGTGGGCCACTTCGGGGAAGCCATCGGCAGGCGCCGCGCCCACCCGCTGGGTAGGGGAATCCGGCGAGACAAGTTCAGGGTTATCGTCTTCAATGGCTTTTAAACGCTGAAACTTACGGTCGTAGTCCGCGTCGGATAGCGTGGGCTCATCCAACACGTAGTAGCGGTAGTTGGCGTCGTCCAGCTCGGCGCGAAGCTGGCTGACTTCTTGCCGCACATCGGGGGAAGGCTGACTCATTGAAGCGGGTTCTCGATAGCGGTGGTACGAATTAACGGTATTATAAAATAAAAAACACCCGCCCTCTGCAAGAGGACGGGTGCTGGATGACAAGCGCGCTGTTAGTGCGCCTGCATATGGCGGTGCAGGCGATGTCGGCGTTCAAACTCGTGTACGCGTTGGCGCGCAAACTCGATGGTTTGTGCCGTCATCACGCTATGGTTCTCGTCTTTCAGCTCGCCACCCATATGCCGCACAACTACCATGGCGGTTTCGACCATGGCCTCGAACGCTGCCGAGCTGTCGTGGGCGCCGGGTAGCGGCATCAGCAAGGTAATGCCGGGGGTCACAAACTCATCCATCTCTTCAATGGGGAAGGTGCCGGGCTTGACGACATTGACCATGGAGAATTGCAGTTCGCTGTCGGCACTTTCGGTTTCGAAGCGGTGGAAAACCCCCATGGCGCTGCTATAGCGGAGGCCACAGGCCATCATCAATTCCAGCAGCTTGCCACCGTCAAAGCCTTCCGGGTCGCGTGACAGCACGCTGATGACGATCATTTCTTCTGCATTGGTCAAGGTTTCCTTGGCGTGTTCACCGCAGACATCGTGACGCAATGCTTTTTCCAGTGCAGGGTGAGTCCGTACTACCCCTTCATCAGGCTCGTGCCGGGTCGCTTGTGGCTCCAGCGAGTCGTAGGCTTCTTCCTCGGCGGCATACTGGGCCATCTCGGACGCCTGGGCGAGACGTTCTTCTTCAGCGGCCTGGGCAGCCAACTCACGTTCTTTCGCCTGTTCCTGAGCGATGCGGGCTTTCTCTGCCTCGGCGGCTTCCTCGGCTGCCCGGCGCTGCTCTGCTTCAAGCGCCTTACGCTCTGCTTTCTGCTTGGCTAATGCGTCGGCGCGACGCGCCTTCTCGGCTTTTTTCTTTGCCCGGGCTTTGCGATGGTCGATCATCTTCTGTTTCAGTGAACGACCAATTTCCTCAAAGTCGACCAGACGATAGGTATCTTCTTCTTCGTCTTCATCCGGGTATTCACCGGCAATATCGTTGCGCAGATGACGACGTTTCGTCGATCCATCAGAGGAGGCGTGTTTGGCGAACGCGGCGTCCTCCGGCTCAGCCCTCAGTACCGGCCTGTCGTCATGGACGTCTTGCGTGGCCGCCGAACGTTCAACCTCGTTTTCCTCCATGGCACTTAAACGAGGCTCGCGGCTGGCAGCGGTGGCGTTTTCATCTGGCGCAGGGCTGGCGCCGTCTGAGGAGGACAACGCAGGATCGCGATGGCCTTCTTCTGGCGCTGGCGTTGGCTCAGGCATTTTCACCTCGGGGCGCTGGGCACGCGTCGTTGTCGATGCTTCGGCTGTGCGCGTGGTGGCTGGTTGCTCATCCCGGCTCTCTTTCCAGCTCTCTTTTACCCTCGAGGAGACAGATGAACTTGTCTTGGAGCTACCGCGCTTAAACTGGGAAAGTATTTTTGAGGGTCCCGGGTGTTCTTGACGTTCCAACTTGGGCTTTTGATTGAAACCGCTATAATCAGCAGGCTTTACGACACGGGCTCCGCCGTTGGGAAGCTCCCAGTTGACCTCAGCTTCTTTAGCCGCGTCATCGAACTCGGTGGATCGACTTGCCGGTGTCTCGCCGACAGACTGGTCAAGGCGAGGAACACGGCGCTGGCGCTGAAGTCGTCTCACCCCATCAATCACGATGAGGGAAACCAACGCCAGCCCTAAAATGATTAGCCACTCTCTTAATTCCATGTTGAACATTCCATGGGTCATTTTGACGGTTGCTAAGGCGCGATGCCTGAAAATTAGATCACTACTGTTAAACCTATACTTACCCCAAGCATAGCGCGATTACTACGAAAAGGGCCACTTTTTGCTAATTTTCACGTTATCGCACAGTTTTTAACGTTATTTAAGGCAAAAATTCGACTATACCGTCGGCGATAAGTGCCCCAATGCCTGTCTATTAATTAACTACCTTACGCGACAGCAACATCGTTTGCGATTGAAGCCCGTGTTAGTAATGCATGCCCAGTCCTTTAAACATCACCCTGCTGAGTACCGGAAGCTGGATGCGGTTACCACATTTTCTAACACTACTGAAGGCCAAAATCACTCATCGCCCTATAATATAGATAAGTTTAGCGCCTCAAGTCACCTTTTTTAACGCTGGGGCGTGGATCATTAACCGTTAGGGTAGTTAATAACGTTAACACTTGCGAGCATTAATCCACCAACGCTGTTGCTTCTTCAATCCCTACCGAGACCATCCGTGAGACCCCCGGCTCCTGCATGGTGACCCCCATTAATCGCTCGGCAGCCTCCATGGCAATTTTGTTGTGGGTGATATAGATGAACTGAACGTTTTCCGACATCTCTTTTACCAACTTGGCATAGCGACCAACGTTAGCATCATCCAAGGGGGCATCGACTTCATCCAGCATACAAAAAGGCGCCGGGTTTAACTGGAATATAGCGAACACGAGGGAAAGTGCCGTCAGTGCTTTTTCCCCCCCGGATAAGAGATGAATCGTGCTGTTCTTTTTACCCGGTGGACGCGCCATGATCGCCACACCGGTTTCCAATAAGTCATCACCTGTGAGCGTTAACCAGGCAGTGCCGCCGCCAAACACTCTCGGAAACAAGGTTTGCAATCCGGTATTGACCCGATCAAACGTATCTCTAAAACGAATGCGGGTTTCTTGATCAATACGTTTAATGGCGCGTTCCAGGGTTTCCAGCGCTTCGCTTAGCTCAGCGTGCTGGGCTTCCAGATAGTCACGCCGTTCGGCCTGTTGATCATATTCTTCAATCGCCGCCAGGTTGATGGCCCCCAGGCGACGAATTTTGTCGGTGGTGCTTTCCAGATGCTCCTGCCAGGCGGTTTCAGTGGCGTCGTCGGCAAGCTGTTCTGCCAATGCATCGCCATCGTGGCCCAGCTCAGTGAGCTGCTCATCCTGAGTAGCAGCTTTTAGCGCCAGCGCCTGAACGTCCATTCGCCGCTGCTGCAGCTGCTCGCGGCTTTGTTCCAGATTACGTTCATGCTGCTGACGGGTCAGTTCGTCGTTACGCAACTGCTCTGCCAGTGTCTGGGTTTGCTGGCGGGTGTCGTTTAAACGCTGCTCTTGCTGTTCGCGCTGGTGAAGCAGCTCTTCAAGCTCCTCGGCGGCAAGCTCGTCAGGTTCAAGCAGGGTCTCCCGCGATGCTTCCAACTCTTCAATGCGCAACGCCAGGCGCTCTTCGCTTTCATGGCTACGCGACTGCTGGGAACGCAGGCTATTAAGCTCGGTGTTGAGACGTTCCCGCTCAAGCGCCAGCGCCTGTTGGCGGGCTTTCAGCGGTGCATGCTGCTGATTCAACCGTTCGCGTTGTTCGCGCTGGTGATCCCGCTGCTCGGCGCTTTCGTCGCGGGCCTGGGCAGCCATTTCCAGCTGCTCCATGGCCTCATGCCAGCGGGCACGCTGTTCATCGAGAGTAAGCGCTAACTCTGCTTCATCTTCCTGCAGTTGACTCAATTCTTCGTCAAGTTCTGTGGCTCGGCTTTCCAGATGTTCCAGACGTTGAGAAAGGCGCTGCTCGGTGACCGCCAGCTGCTGGAGCGTGGCGGCGTGGGCTCGCTCTTCCTCCGCCTGTTGATCGCGGGTGTGCTCCAGCGTCTCGATGGTTTCACTGGCCGCCTCGCACTGGGCTTCAGCAAGCGCCAGCGCCTCTTCATCCTGCTCCCGGCGGGCCGCCAGCTCATCATAGCGACGCCGGGTGACCAACAGCGCGTCCACGCCGTCGCCGTTGGCCTGCTGGTGCAACCAGCCACGCCCGCGCCACACTCCCTCCCGCGTGACCACGCTTTCACCCGGGGCAAGTGTGGCTAATAGCGCATCCGCCTCGGCGCTGCTCTCGGCATAGTGAATACTTGCCAACCATTCACCCAGCGCGCCCGCTCCACTCACCAGCGCGTCCAGGCGTTGTCCACCGTGCAAGGCAGGCGACGCCCGGTCAATCAAACACCAGTCGGTGGCCAGCGCGTCGGGCAGGGCCTGCAACTGATCAACGGCAACCAGACGGGCATTGAGCCAGGGCGCCAGCAGCCAGGAAATCACCCGTTCCCAGCCGGGTTCGACACTGATGGCCTCTCCCAACCGTGGCGCCTCGGCAAGCCCGTGGGCGGCTAACTCCTCGGTGATGTGCGGGTCGTGATCGGCAAGCGCGGCATCAATCAGCGCCTCCAGCGAGGCAAGTTCGCCCTGTCGCTGACTCAACTCGGCGCGCTGCTGATCGCGGGCCTGGGTCGCCTGCTGGTAAGCCGCCTTGGCTTCGCTGTAGCGCTGCTGCCATTGGTCGCGCTCGGTTTGGAATGCCTCAGCGCGCTGTTCGGCCTCTTCCTTGCGGGCCTGGCATTCAGCGTGCTCGCTGCGTAATTCGGTGACATCGGCAAGCTCGCCCCGCTGCTGACGGCGGCGCTGGCGTTCGGCCTGCAGGCGGGCAATGCGCTGTTCAAGGTCACGTAACTGATCCTGGCGGCGCTCGGCCTCGCGGCTGGCATCCCGCCAGTGGCTTTCGGCATCCGCCCACTGCTGCTCGGCGGCCTCCAGAGAGGGGCTGGCATCGGCCAGGGCCTGTTCCAGCGTTTCCAGCTGTTCGTCGAGTGCTTCGTGCTCGGGCAGCAATTCTTCCAACCGCGCTTCAATGGCGGCCAGGCGTTCCTGATCGCCTTCGCTGACCTGGCGCTGCTCGTCGAGGTCTCGCCGCGCCGTCTCGATGTCGCTTGCCAGTTGCGCTTCCCGGCTGCGCCGGTGGGCCTGGTCCTGCTCCAGACGGGCGATGCGGGTGGTGGTCTCAAAGAACTGCTGCTGATGGCGCTCGAGGACTTCGGCCAGCTCATCGTGTTGCTCACGGGCCTGCTCCAGGCGGGTTTCGCACTGGCGAACGCCGAATACGTCTTTCTCGACGGCGATTTCCAGCTCGCGCACACGGCTTTCCTGCTGGGCCTGTTCCGCCCGCAGAGCACGCCCGCGCAGCACGGCAAGTTCGCCTTTTAGCTGGAATTCCTGCTGCTTCAATGCCTGGTAACGCTTGGCGGCCTCGGCCTGACGCTTGAGGCGTTCAAGCTGCTTATCCAGTTCTTCGCGGATGTCGTCCAGGCGCTCCAGGTTTTCCTGGGTACGCCGCATGCGGTTTTCGGTTTCCCGGCGGCGCTCTTTGTATTTGGAGATCCCCGCCGCCTCTTCCAGGGTGGCACGCAGGTCATCCGGGCGAGCTTCGATCAGCCGCGATATCATCCCCTGGCCAATAATGGCGTAGGAACGCGGGCCCAGCCCGGTCCCCATGAACAGGTCGGCGATATCCCGGCGGCGGCATTTCTGGCCATTGAAAAAATAGTTGGACTGACCGTCGCGGGTCACCAGCCGCTTCACCGCAATTTCAGCGTACTGGGCATAGACCCCACCCATGGCGCCATCCCGGTTATCGAACTTCAGTTCAATGGAGGCCTGCCCCACCGGTTTACGGCCCGTCGAGCCGTTGAAGATGACGTCGGCCATGGACTCACCGCGCAACGTCTTGGCGGAAGACTCGCCCATCACCCAGCGCACGGCGTCGATAATATTCGATTTACCGCAACCATTGGGCCCGACGACAGCCGTCATATTTCCGTCGAAAGGCACCGTGACCGGGTCGACAAAGGATTTGAAACCGACGAGACGTATTGACGTTAAACGCATGGAGAGTTCACGTTGAGATTATTCAAAAACACGATCAATGGTCACCCTGGTAGTCTCTCGTGCGTTAATCGGGCCAACGTCGACCCGGTCGACAGAGCCCCATAAATCCCCCGCCTGAGGAGTAGCCTGGCCGCTTGGCGAAACACGCACCATCAGACGAACTTCACGCGCTTGCGATATCTGCGCGTCAGCCGTCATGGCCGCGCGGTCGTCCAGCACGACGGTCATTGGCAGTTCTGACACCAGGCCCTGAACCACCGCCAGTGGCGGCTGTTCGCCGCCTACATCGCGCGCAACGATAAAGACTTTATCATCACCGTCAACCTGACTTGCCAGATCGGGATCGAGCGACACGCTGACCCGCACCCCCGGGCCGTCTGCCTGCGTGACTTGACGGCCTTCTTCTCCCAGGCGCGATTGCGCCACCTGAATTCCCTCGCGCAGCGACGCGGCGATATCGGGATTCTCAACATTGGCCACGGCGCGCCGCCAGCGGTCGATTGCCTGCGCATAATCGCCAGCGTCGAAGGCGTGAATGCCGAGTATACCCAAGGCAGTGGGCTGACGGGGATCTTCCGCCAGCACTTCGTCCACAAGCCCCTGCACCTCGTCGGTGAGTTCTCGCCCGGCCATGAAAAAGCGCAGCTGCGCGAGCTGGGCTAACAGCGGTGGCAAGCGCCCTTCGAGGGCGATCAAGCGCTCAAGCGCTGTCACGGCGTTATCCGCTTGGCCGGTTTCCCGATAAAGCGGGAACAGTGTGCTCCACAGGTTGGGGTTGGACGGCTGCCGGGACGTCTGGGCTTCAAGCCTTTCGATATACATCTCCTGCGAGCCCTCCGGATGTTCGCGAACCTCCTGGCCAATGGCCCACAGCACAAGATCGTCTTCAGCGCCCTGCTGCTGGTACCACACCACGCTGCCCGCCCCCAGCGCGAGCATCACCAGTGGAACGATCCAACGCCCCGATACATAAGGCTTGAGCGGCCGACGCTGCAAGGTGGCGGTATCGTCCAGCAGACTGCGTTCCAGTTCAAGACGTTCTTCCGCCAATTGCGCTGCGTCGACTTTGCCGTCGGCGTGGGCGTTTTCAAGCGCCGCGAGACGCCGCCGAAAGATGGCGACATTTTGTTCAGCGGCGCTGTCATGCTGCTCAAAGGCCATTTGCTCGTCGCGCCACCGGCGCGCCGTGCGCAACGGCAACACCAACAGCCAGAGCGCGGGCAGCAATACGCAGGCAAGAGCGGTCCAAAGCAGGGTCACGACGACTCCTTACGCTCGATAAGGGCATCCAGTCGCGCCTGTTCGTCAGGGCTAAGGGCCTTCGCCGAGGCGTGGCGACGAGACCTGACGATCCATGCCACCACAACGCCTACCACTACCAGCAGCCCGACCGGCAAGCCCCACAGCAAGTAGGTACGCTGTTCCAAACGCGGGTTATAGAGAATGTAGTCTCCAAACCGCTGCACCATGTGCTGGATGATTTCCGTATCCGATTTGCCCTCGTCAAGCAACTGATACACCCGTTCCCGCATGTCCGCCGAAATGGGCGCATCGGAATCATCGATTGCCTGGTTTTCACACAGTGGGCAGCGCATCGAAGCCGTTAGGTCGCGATAGCGCTGCTCCGTTACCGGGTCGTCAAAGTCGCGCAGCTCGATACCGGCCGACCACGCCGGTAGCGCGCATAGCATCAGCACCACCAGGCCTAAGCCGCGAATCAGCGCCATTTCTCCACCTCCGGCATAAGACGGTTGCGAACATCCTCGGGAGATACATAGCCTTTATGGTGATAGCGAATGACACCTTGCGCATCGACCACAAAGGTTTCCGGCGCGCCAATGACGCCAAGCTCAAAGCCGAGTTCACCTTCAGGATCAAAAATGTTGGCCGCAAAAGGATCACCAAACTCGTCCAGAAACGCCAGGCCATTCTCACGGGTATCCCGGTAGTTAACCCCCACCAGTCGGATGCCCCGATCAGCCAGGTCAAGCAACTGGGGCATTTCCTGGCGACAGGCGGCACACCACTCTCCCCACACATTGACCAGTGTCAGTTGGCCATGGAGCAACGATTGATCGACCCGCTGCTGCTCATCTTCCAGCGTCGTGGCCTCAAAGGCGGGGAAATCGCGGGCCATCAGCGCCGAGTCACGATCGGCGGGGTCCTGGGACAAGCGCTCAAAGAAAAACAGCGCGAGACCTAAAAACGCAACGGGTAACAGAAACAAAAGCCAGCGTCGTTTCATGCCTGCCTCTCCTGGACCAATCTTGCCGGGCGCGTCTTACGATAGCGCTTGTCGAACACCGCCAGCACACCGCCCAGCGCCATCAGCAAACCGCCGAGCCATAGCCAGCGCACAAAGGGTTTGTACTGGATACGCATCGCCCAACTGCCGTCGTCCAGCTCTTCGCCCATGGCCACGTAAAGATCACGAAAGAGGCCCGGGCTAAGCGCCACCTGGGTCATGGGCATGCCCGTCGCCAGATACAGCCGCTTTTCTGGCTGCATCTCGAAACGGCGGCGACTGTCACCGCGCTGTACCTCAATAACAGCGGTATCGGCCAGAAAGTTGGCACCGCGCCGGTCAAAAAGCTCGGTCATGGTAAAGTGATAGCCTGCCACCTCGACGCTGGTATCCGGCGACATGCGCACGTTGCGCTCCACCGCATAATGGCTGACCACCGTGGCACCGACAATCGTCACCGCCACCCCCAGATGGCCCAGCACCATTCCCCAATAAGCTAACGACAGGCTGCGCAGCCCTTTCCATATCGAGTGCCGATGACGCACTTTGTCGAACAGGTCACGGCTCAATGACAGCCCTATCCACAGCGCCGTCGACAACCCCAAGGTCACCCAGAGGTTCCATTCGCCGCGATACACCAGCGGCACCAGTGCCCCCAGACCCAGCGCGACCAACCCGGCCAGCCACAATCTGCGCACCAGTTTGCCAGGCGACGTCGATTTCCAGTGCGCCATCGGCCCCAGGCCCATGAACAGGCAGGCGATCACGGTCAGCGGTACAAACAGTGCATTGAAATAAGGCGGCCCCACGCTGATCTTACCCAGCCCCAGCGAATCCAGGATCAACGGGTACAGGGTGCCCAGCAGCACCGTCATCGTCGCGGTCACCAGCAACCCGTTATTGATCAGCAGCAGGGCATCCCGGGACAACCAGTTAAAACCCACCGTATGGCTGACGCGCGGTGCTCGCAGCGCAAACACGACCAGGGAAAGCGTGACGGTGATAGCCAGCAGCACCAGGATAAACAGTCCCCTTGATGGGTCGTTGGCAAAGGCGTGTACCGAGGTCAGCACGCCGGAGCGGACCAGGAAGGTGCCCATCAGCGAAAGCGAAAAGGTGGCAATCGCCAGCAAGACCGTCCAGCTCTTGAAGGAGCCGCGTTTTTCGGTGACCGCCAGCGAGTGAATCAGGGCCGTACCGGTGAGCCATGGCAGCAGCGAGGCGTTTTCCACCGGGTCCCAGAACCACCAGCCGCCCCAGCCCAGTTCGTAATAGGCCCACCAACTACCCAGCGCAATCCCGACCGTCAGAAACGCCCAGGCGGCGTTGGTCCAGGGCCTTGCCCAGCGGGTCCAGGCGGCATCCAGCCGCCCTCCCAACAAGGCGGCAATGGCAAAGGCGAACACCACCGAAAACCCGACATAGCCCATATACAGCATGGGTGGGTGAATGATCAGCCCGATATCCTGCAGCAAGGGGTTAAGGTCTGCGCCATCGGCGGGGATGTCAGGCAGATGCCGCTCGAAGGGATTGGAGGTCAACAGGATAAACAACAGGAAACCGGCGCTGATCAGCCCCAGGACACCGAGCACACGGGCAAGCATGTCGCGGGGCAGGCGCCGCGACCACCAGCCGGCAACGCATCCCCAGCCCGCCAGCATCAGGCTCCACAGCAGCACAGAGCCTTCATGGTTGCCCCATACGGCGCTGAGCTTGTAATACCAGGGCAACAGCGAATTGGAGTTGTTGGCGACATTCACCACGCTGAAGTCGTCCATGGCGTAACTGGCCGTCAAGCAAACGTAGGCCAGCAGCACAAACAGGAACTGGCCGGTGGCCATGGGCTGCCCGTAGGCCATCCACAAGGGACGCCGCGTTGCGGCCCCGGCCAATGGCAGTACTGACTGCACAACCGCCATCAGTAGGGCAACGATCAAGGCGAAATGACCTATTTCGGGCAATATTCGGGTCAGCATGGGGACTCCGGCTGAACACGACGATCGATGGCGAGGTAGCGGGGCATCACGTATCGTCCTCGCGCGGCTGCCTCACCTCGGCGGCCCTGGCCTGAAAATCGGCGGGCGAGTAACCGGCCTCTTCCAGGGCCTGTGCGACCTCGGGCGGCATATAGTTCTCGTCGTGCCGGGCTAAGACGTCATCGGCACGAAAACGGCCATCCTCCTGCAGCTCCCCCACCACGACCACGCCCTGCCCTTCACGAAACAGGTCGGGCAGGATGCCCTGGTAATCAACGTGCAGATCACCCACGTAATCGGTAACGGTAAATTCGACATTCAAACTATCGGCATCGCGGGATACCGAGCCGACTTTCACCATGCCCCCCGCACGGATGGAACGCGACACGGGGGCCTCGCCCTGGGCAATCTGTACGGGGCTAAAAAACAGATTGATGTTGGCCCGCAGCGCATACAGAGTCAGGCCCACGGCCACTGCGGCCAGGCTGACCAGCGTGACAATCACATAAAGCTTGCGCTTACGCTTTGGGGTCATCGTCATGCCCTCTTTGCTGCGGGGGTGAGGCTTGGCGGCGCGCTACCCGCTTGAGATGTTTGAGCAATTGTCGACGTTCCAGCCGGGCATGGAGCGTAAGGCCCAGCATAAACAAGGCCGTAATACCCCAGGCAGACCACACGTAGACACCGTGCTCACCCATGGATACCCATTCAGCCAACGAGGCCACCATCAGTTAACCTCCTCAAGCAACGCTCTCACCCATCGGGTATTGGCTTCGCGACGGAGTATTTCGCTGCGCGTACGGGTAAGCGTAAGGGCGATAAAAAAGCCGTAAAAGCCCACCACCATCATCAGCAGCGGCAGCCACATTTCCATCGGCATTGCGGGGCGGGAGGTCAGGGTAAATGAGGCGGGCTGGTGCAAGGTGTACCACCAGTCCACCGAGTATTTGATGATGGGAATATTGATCACGCCAACCATTGCCAGCACCGATGCCGCCCGCGCACCGCTATCCCGACGACTAAAGGCACCGCGCAGTGCTATCACCCCTATATATAAAAACAGAAGAATGAGCATGGACGTCAATCGGGCGTCCCATATCCACCATGTTCCCCAGGTTGGCACGCCCCACACCGCGCCGGAAAACAGCGCGACAAAGGTCATGGCCGCCCCCAATGGGGCCATGGCAGTCGCCGCCATATCGGCAATCTTGATTTTCCAGACCATGAAAACAAGCCCGGAAACGGCCATGGCGACAAACACCGACTGGGCCAAAAAAGCGGCGGGCACATGGACATAAATGATGCGGAAGCTGTTGCCCTGCTGGTAGTCGGCTGGGGCAAAGACGAGCCCCCATACGCTGCCGACCAGCAGCAACGCGGCGGCCACGCCCCAGCACCAGGGCTGCAGCGCTGCACTCCGGTAATAAAACCACTTTGGCGACCCCAGCTTATGTATCAAGCCCCACATACAGTGCTCATCCCTACCCGTTAATACTGATACGCAGCGACGCGGCGATGGCCCAGGGAGCAAATATCAGCGCTGCCGCCAGCAAGGCGCCAAGCATCGCCAGGTGAGGCAATGCGGTATCGCCCTGGATTGCCGCCTGAACCGCCCCGGTGCCAAAAATCAGCACCGGAATATACAGCGGCAGTACCAGTAGCGAGAGTAGCACGCCACCCCGGGGCAAACCGACGGTTAATGCCGCGCCAATGCCGCCGATGAGGCTCAAGCTGGCGCTGCCCAGCGCTAACGATGCCATCAGCACGCCGGCACTCTGGAAAGGCAGTGCCAGCATGATACCCAGCAGCGGCGCCATGAGCGCCAGCGGCAAACCGGTAACTAGCCAATGGGCTGCCACTTTGGCGACACTCAGCGCCGCAAGCGGCTGAGGGGAAAGCATCATCTGCTCCAGGCTGCCGTCATCGAAATCACTGCGAAAAAGTCCATCCAGCGACAACAGTGTGGCGAGCAGCGCCGTGACCCATAAAAGCCCCGGCGCCATGACAGCCAGCAGCTCTGCCTCGGGTGAAATACCGATGGGAAATAAGCTAACCGCCAAGGCATAGAAGACCAACGGGTTCAGCACGTCACCGCGCCGACGGCGAACGCGATTAAGATCACGCACCAGGGTAGCGCCAAAGGCGACGCCCAGGCGCCTGGATGTCGGCTCGGCCAGGACCGCAACGCGCTGTGTGGTTTCTGAAGGCGGCAACTCTGGCTCCTTAGCCCAACGCAACATGACGCAGTGGATGGTCAATCTCGAGTACGTGATGGGTCGTCATCACCACGGCCCCACCAGCCCTGGCATGGGCGACCAGCTGCGCCTCCAGCGCCTCGACGCTCGCCTGATCGATGGCCGTAAAGGGCTCATCCAGTATCCATAGCACACGCGGAGTGAGATTCAGCCTTGCCAGCGCCACGCGGCGTTGCTGGCCTGCTGACAAATGCCCCACCGGAACATCTTCAAAGCCTTCAAGCCCCATGGTCGCAAGGGCTGCTTCGCGCTGTACCTCGTCGCTACATTCATCGTGCAACGCCTGGTACCAGGCCAGGTTTTCCAGCGGCGTCAGGCCCGCGCTCACGCCCGGCGAATGCCCCAGGTAAAGCATGTTGGCGGCAAAATGTTCACGCCCCTGACCAAGCGGCCTGCCCTGCCAGTGGAGCGACCCGCAATAGTCATTGAATTGCCCCGCCAGCACTTTTAACAGCGTGGTCTTGCCACTGCCATTGGGGCCGGCCACATGCCATATATCGCCGCGATTGACGTCGATATCCAGCCCCTCAAAGAGCCAGCGGCCATCGCGCTCACAACCCAATTGACGGCCTTGCAAACTCAGCGACACATGCCACCCCACGCAATCAAATACTGGCTTGAACTCTACACTCAAAGCCATTTCCCCGCTAGTCGCGCCGGTCTTCGACGCTCGCATAGGTCGGTTTGCCAAACCACTGGATAATTATTTCTGGCACTGTATGCAAAAGGCTATGTTGGTATCTGCTGTTGGCGTGCTTCAAAAATACTGTATAAACTACTGTATATGCAGTTTGCCTCTGGAGCACACCATGAAGCAAGCAGACCTCATAGCCCTTGAGCAGACCCTGGCTTCTCTCCCTGTTGATCTCAAAAAATACCTTGCAGATCAGCTACTTGGTCAAATAAGCTCCCAAGCGGACACCCTGCTCGAAACCGTCAGACCTCACCTTCCATGCCCGCACTGTGGCAGTGAACACCCTGCCAAGTGGGGACGCAGCGGTGGCCTACAGCGATATCGGTGCCGGAATCCCGATTGTCACAAGACGTTCAACGCCCTGACAGGCACGCCTCTGGCCAAACTGCAGCACCGCGACAAATGGTTCGACTACCTACGTTGCATGCGAGACAGCCTGACGTTACGCGTCTCGGCGGCCCGAGTAGGCATCGATTTGAAAACGGCTTTCCACTGGCGACATCGCTTCCTGAAAAGGAGTGCTCAAGACAACGCCAACCCACTATCCGGCATCATCGAGGTAGACGAAACCGTCTTCCTAGAGTCCTGCAAAGGGAAGCGCAAGATCACTCACCGCAGACCTCGAAAGCGCGGCGGGCAAGGCAGTATGAAGAAAAAAGAACAAAAGATTCAAGTGCTTATTGCGAGAGACCGAAACGGAAAGATCAGTGATTTGGTGGAACCGGCGCTCCAGAAATCCACTGTTCATGAATTCCTTTTACCGATCATCGACCGTGACTCGATTTTATGTTCGGACGGGCACAGCTGGTATAGGACTTTCTCTGCCGACCACGGCATTGCTCATCATCGACTGATCACACTCGATAATCAGCGAGTGCTCGGCAAGGAATACCACATTCAGAACGTCAATAGCTATATGAGCCGATTGAAGGGCTGGATGGCGCGCTTTCATGGGGTGGGGACCGCGTACTTACCCAATTACCTGGCATGGCGGCGGCTGTTTGAAACCGCGAAGCCAGCAGAGGAGGCGTGGTTTCGCGCAGCGATAGGCGCAGACCAACAACAGATACCAACATAGCCATGTAAAAACAGCAACCAAAGCTGCATGGGTGCAACCTGTGAAACTGATGGAGAGGGTGAAGGCTGCCCTCAGAGTCAAACGCTACAGCCTTCGTACTGAGAAAACCTATTGCTACTGGATTCGCTTTTTCATTCGTTTCCACAGAATGCGTCACCCTGCCTCTATGGCGGGCAATGAAGTGCGGCAATTTTTGGAATACCTAGCGATTGAAAGGCGTGTTGCTGCGGCATACAAAACCAGGCACTCAATGCCATCGCATTTCTTTATCGCCACTTTATAGATCAACCGCTGGATGAATTTGTCGCATTAGGCCGAGATTTTCACTTTTTACCAGGTCGCGCTATCGCTATGCGACTTACATCATTCAAGCAAAGTGGGCCTGGAAAACCCGCTTCTACGTACGGCACAATCATCTGCGACCATGCCTCTTCTTTTTTCCAGTGACTCCAAGATACTAGCCTCGGGTAGGCAGAATCTGCAAGGAATAGAACTGCAACAGATCGACCTTTAGTTGTTAAAGGCTGAAGGGGATGACATTTCATAAGAGAAAAATCAAACTCTTCATGGTTTGGCTCGCGCAAATCGAACATCGACACGCATTCTCTTTTCCGAAAGAACCCGTTACTCCCAAAACCAAATGTCTTTTCCCCACCCCCAGCTGCATTAACAACTTTGGTCTTTAGTATTTTATGAAGATTGGATAGTAGAGTCACATGAAATATACAGCCTAGCAGTTTCGACTCCACGAACGAGTTCATGTGCTTAATATCTATTGTAGATCGTGAGATTTCCATACGTCATATGACCCTAATTTAATCTAACCAACTGCTATTAAAGCTGTAAGAACCCCGACGGCTCATCAATTCGCGTAAGTTAGCCACCATCTCTGCCTCCCTCTTTATCTATCGAGCATAGTCTAATTCGACATTAACTACTTCCCCCTTGCATCTCCCCCACCCGCCTCCTAAACTCCACCAACGAACAGCTTGACGGGGTGCCGGTGATATCCGGCTGAGATGGCGCAGGGCTCGCATTTATTTGCTGCCAAGCGCTGGTCCCGCTGAACCTGATCCGGCTAATGCGCTGCTGCTCACATGAGTTGCACGCGGGTACCGGCGTAGGGATCAAGCAATGGCCTTGGCTAGCTTTCTCCCACGATCGCACGCCACCTTTCCGCGCCATTTCCTCGATCTCTCGCCTGCCCTCCGGATCATTACCACCGGAGGCATTATGGGCTACTGCTTTACCGATCTCACCAACGCTTGTCACGATGAATGGCGTGCCTATATCGAGCACGATTTCGTGCGTCAGTTGGGCACCGCCACGCTGCCCGAAGCGTCGTTTCGCCACTATTTAAAGCAGGACTACCTGTTTTTGATCCACTTCGCCCGCGCCTATGCGCTGGCCGCCTACAAAAGCCCCACCCTCGCCGATCTTCGCCAGGCCCATGAAGGCATGAAAGCCATCGTGGACGTGGAGCTGGGCCTGCACGTGGGCTTTTGCCACGAATGGGGCATCCGCGAGTCGGAGCTGGCGGAACTGCCGGAAGCCAGGGCGACGCTTGCCTATACCCGCTATGTGCTGGATACCGGCAGCCGGGGCGACCTGCTCGATTTGCACGTAGCGCTGGCCCCCTGCCTGGTCGGCTACGGCGAAATTGCCAACTGGCTTAACAACCAGACCACCACGGTGCGCGGCGAGCACAACCCCTTTGACGCCTGGATTGGCATGTACGAGAGCGAAGAGTTTCAGTCCGCCATGCGGGCGGAGCTCGAATGGCTCAATGCCCGCCTTGCCGATGTTACCCCCGCCCGCTTTGCCGAACTGAGCAAAATCTTTCGCGATGCCACCCGCCTGGAAATCGACTTCTGGCAGATGGGCCTCGACCTCACTGACTGACTGCCAACAACGACAAGGAAGCTACTATGAGCAAGACTAGCCACTTTTTAGCCGAAACCGCCCAGGTGGATGCCGCCGCCATCACGCCGCTGCCGGGCTCCCGCAAGGTGTACGTGGAAGGCTCACGGCCGGATATTCGCGTGCCGTTTCGCGAGATCACCCTCTCGCCCACCAAGACGTCCGCCGATGACGAGCAGAACCCGCCGCTGTTGGTCTACGACACCTCCGGCCCCTATACCGACCCGGAAGCCCAGATCGACCTGCGTCGCGGACTGCCGGCGTTGCGCCGCGCCTGGATTGAAGCGCGGGACGACACCGAGTTCTTGACCGGCCCTACCAGCGAGTACGGCCACCGCCGCGCCAACGACCCGACGCTTGCCCAACTGCGCTTTGATCTAACCCGGACACCACGCCGAGCAAAAGCGGGCAAGAACGTAACCCAGCTGTACTACGCCCGCCAGGGCATCATCACGCCGGAAATGGAGTTTATCGCGCTGCGGGAAAATCAGCGTCGTCAGGCGTTGGGCAATGAGGAAGTGGAGCGCATTCTCGGCCACCAGCATAAAGGTCAGAGCTTTGGCGCCAGCTTGCCCGAAGAGATCACGCCGGAATTTGTGCGCGATGAAGTCGCCCGCGGGCGGGCGATCATTCCCAATAACATCAACCACCCGGAAAGCGAGCCGATGATCATTGGCCGCAACTTCCTGGTCAAGATCAACGGCAACCTGGGCAACTCGGCGGTGACGTCTTCCATTGAGGAAGAGGTGGACAAGATGACCTGGGGCATCCGCTGGGGCGCGGACACCATCATGGACCTCTCCACCGGCCAGAACATCCACGAAACCCGCGAGTGGATCCTGCGCAACTCGCCGGTGCCGATTGGTACGGTGCCGATCTACCAGGCGCTGGAAAAGGTCAACGGCGTGGCCGAAGACCTCACCTGGGAGGTGTTCCGCGATACGCTGATCGAGCAGGCCGAACAGGGCGTGGACTACTTCACCATTCACGCGGGCGTGCTGCTGCGCTATGTCCCGCTCACCGCCAAGCGGGTCACCGGCATTGTCAGCCGCGGCGGCTCGATCATGGCCAAGTGGTGTTTGTACCATCACCAGGAGAGCTTCCTGTACACCCACTTCGAAGATATCTGCGAGATCTGCAAGCAGTACGACGTGGCGTTCTCGCTCGGGGATGGCCTGCGTCCCGGCTCGGTGGCGGATGCCAACGACGAAGCGCAAATGGCGGAGCTCAAGACCCTGGGTGAGCTGACCCATATCGCCTGGAAGCACGACGTGCAGGTGATGATCGAAGGCCCCGGCCACGTGCCCATGCACCTGGTGAAAGAGAACATGGATAAGCAGCTGGAGTACTGCGACGAGGCGCCCTTCTATACCCTCGGCCCGCTGGTGACGGATATTGCCCCCGGCTACGACCATATTACCTCGGGCATTGGGGCGGCGATGATCGGCTGGTTTGGCTGCGCGATGCTCTGCTACGTCACGCCCAAGGAGCATCTGGGACTGCCCAATAAGGACGATGTAAAAACCGGCATTATCACCTACAAAATTGCCGCCCACGCGGCGGATTTGGCCAAGGGCCACCCGGCTGCCCAGCGCCGCGATAACGCGCTCTCCAAGGCGCGCTTCGAGTTCCGCTGGGAGGACCAGTTCAACCTGGGGTTGGATCCGGACACCGCCCGCGAATACCACGATGAAACCCTGCCCAAGGACTCCGCCAAGGTAGCCCACTTCTGCTCCATGTGCGGGCCGAAGTTCTGCTCCATGAAGATCAGCCAGGAGGTACGTGATTACGCCAACGAGCACGGGCTAAACGGCGACCAGGAAGCCGTCATGAAAGGCATGGAGGAACAGGCGGAGAAGTTTCGCAATAAAGGCAGCGAGCTGTATCAGGAGGTTTAAAGCAGCGGTCTAGGGAACGACGTGGCTGAGTAAGGTGGCTCTTGAGTGTTACAAGCCTCAAGGGTCATTTTTTTACTTAAGCAGAAGATCATGAAGAAAACTTTGTGTATGGTTATCATTTATTGATTATTCAGGCCAACAACCACCTAAAACCAAAACCATTCAAGGAACGAATACCTGATGAAAACCAAACTTTCCCTGGCGGTTACCCTGATCAGCGCAGGGCTGCTCAGCGGCTGCAGTGATGACAACGCGTCAACCGAAGCAGCGACGATGCTGGATTATATCCCAGCTGATTCTCCCTACTTCATGGCCTCCAGTGACGCAATGCCTGAACAGGAGGCCTTTGATCTCTTTCAGCGCATGCAGCCTATGGCGAACCTTGAGTCTGATCTGGATGAACTGCGCGATACGCTGGCCGATATTGACGATGAAGTATCGCGCTCAATGATGAAGCTTCTGATCGCCATCGGTGAAGAGCTCGACGGTGTTGAATCACTGGATGATTTCCATGCGCTAGGCTTGAAGGTGAGCCCTCGGGGCGCCTTGTATGGACTGGGCATTTTGCCTGTATTGCGCATGCAACTGCAGGATGAAGAGGCGTTTCGCGAAACGCTTCAGCGCGTCCTGACCAAGGCGGAAATCACCCCCAGCACGGCCACCACCAACGGCACCGACTACTGGGTTCTGACACCCGAGGCGCCAGTCCAGGCGATCCTTGTCATTGAAGATCAGCAGTTGCTGATGTCGGTAGTGCCCCAGGATGCCAGTGACGAATTAATGGCGCAGGTACTGGGTAGCGATTTGCCTGACAGCAACCTCGGCGACTCTGGCGCGCTGGCAGAGCTTGAGCAGCGCCACGACTTTACCCCTTACGGCGCTGGGGAGGTCGACTTTTCACGCCTGCTTAATGAGCTCAGCTCTCCTTCCCATGCAGGTACTCAGGCATTGATGGACGCCGTTGAGGCAGAGCAATTGGATCTGTCTGCCTGTCAGGCCGATATTGACCGCATCACCAGCCGCTTCCCCGGCCTTGTGATGGGCATGCGTGAGTACAACCAAGACCGCATGGAGATGAATGTCATTCTGGAAACCGATGAAGCGATTGTCAGCGACCTGCGCGCTCTGACCACTCAGGTGCCAGGTCTTGGCAACACAGAGGGTATGGCTAGTTTCGGAATGGGCCTGAATTTACCGTTACTGCTTCAGACAGTTCAAAAATATGCCCAGGAAGTGCGTCAGAATCCCTTCAACTGTGATGAGCTGCAGGACCTGAACAGCGCCTGGAGCGAAATCAACGCGGCGATGAACAACCCGGCTACGATGATGATCGGTTCAGCGCTATCAGGTTTGAGGGCTCGCATCGACAGCCTGACAATGATCGACGGCGAACCCAGTGGCAGCGGCATCCTGACCCTTGCTTCCCCAAGCCCGATGGGGCTGGTGACGACCGCAGCCACCTTCTTGCCTGAACTGGGCGCGCTTGGGCTTGAGCCAGGCGGAGACGCCAAGCAAATCGAAAGCATGATGCTGCCGCCCGAAACACCACCGCTGTATGCCGCCATGTCCGACACGGCCATTGCCCTGGGCGCAGACATCAGCGACCCGGCGTCACTGCAGGAAGCCCTGCAAGCCCCTGCGTCAGAGCGTGACCTACTGCTTCATGGTCATCTGACCGGTGAGTTTTATCATTCCCTGGCCGATGTCATGGAGCAGGTGCCTTCCGCTGAGCTGGAAGCGTCCGATATTGACATATTCCGGCAGTATGGGGATATCTATAAGCACATGGCGTACGGGGTCAGAGTGGACGATGCAGGCGTTGAGATGAACTTCTCGCTGGAACTGGACTGATACCTGGCGGCTATTGCCGCCTGCAATAAAACCCGCTGACGGCTGTATAGCGACCGTTAGCGGGTTTTTCATTTTTGGCTCATTGCTGAACTTGGCGACTGAAACTCAGGAGACCTCGAGCGCCACTTTCAAGACGCCGTCGCGCTGATGGGAGAAAAGATCGTAGGCATCGACGATATTCTCCAGCGCGAAGCGGTGGGTAACCATGGGACCCAGATCCAGGCGGCCGGCGGCGATAATGCTCATCAGCCTGCGCATGCGCTCCTTGCCGCCCGGGCACAGCGAGGTAATGATCTTGTGGTCGCCCAGGCCCGCGCAGAATGCGCCCAACGGAATCGTCAGGTCTTCGGAGTAGACGCCGAGACTGGAGAGTGTTCCGCCGGGTTTCAGGACGCGCAGGGCTGACTCGAAGGTCTGCTGCAAGCCGAGGGCTTCGATGGCCACGTCCACGCCGCGCCCGCCGGTGAGCTTGAGGATTTCATCCACCACGTCGACCTTGCGGAAATCCAGGGTAACGTCGGCGCCCATCTGCCTGGCCATGGTCAAGCGCTCGTCCACGCCGTCAACGGCAATGATCATGCCCGCCCCGCGCAGCCTTGCGCCCGCCGTGGCGCACAGGCCAATCGGTCCCTGGGCGAATACCACCACGGTATCGCCGATCTTGATACCGCCGGCTTCAGCCCCGGCAAAGCCGGTGGACATGATGTCCGGGCACATCAGCACCTGTTCGTCGGTCAGGCCGTCGGGCACCGGCGAAAGGTTCGCCTGGGCGTCGGGCACCAGCAGGTATTCCGCCTGGGCGCCGTCGATGGTGTTACCAAAGCGCCAGCCGCCCATGGGTTTGTAGCCATGGCTGTGGTGGCCGCCATCCTGGGAGGAGCAGCCGTCCTGGCAACCATAGGAGGTAAAGCTCGGGCATATCGCCCCGGCAATCACCCGTTGGCCTTCCTGGTACCCCTGGACGTTGGCACCCAGTTTCTCGATGACACCCACGGGCTCGTGACCAATCGTCAGGCCACGTTCCACCGGGTACTCGCCTTTCAGGATATGCACATCGGTGCCGCAGATGGTCGTGGTGGTCACGCGCATCAAGGCATCGTTGGGGCCAATCTCAGGGATCGGTTTATCGTCAATCTCGATACGGCCAGGTTCAACAAAAATGGCCGCTTTCATCATGGTCGGCATGGGACGTCTCCTCAGTCGGAAAGTCGAATCACCTGACCATTACGGCACACAAGACGCCGCGCCATATTGCCCTGGATCAACCTTACCGCGCTTAAACGCCAACAGGGGGCCGAAGCCCCCTGTTAGTCGTCAGTATCATGTGGCTAGCGTTGTTTTTTCTGATTCTCCCTCAAATGACCTACGCCTTTCTGCATGCCGCCCTTTGCCTGTTGGGCTTTGCCTTTGGCTTCGGTTTTGCCGCTTCCGGTCACCTTGCCCGCCGCTTCTTTCAATTTACCGACGCTCTGACTGGCGGCCCCTTTCGCTTTGTCTTTTTTGCCACTTGCCATGATGAACACCTCTAGTCCGTTAGTGGAGAATAGTGCTGGAGACAGCGCTGGAGATATATCTGTAGACAGCGCTCAAAAAAGTAAATACTTACTTCGTTCGAGGCGCTGTCATCATCATAGTCGGTATCAAAAAAATCACCGCAATTTCTTTTAGCCCGCCGTATCGGGTAAGCGCGTGGGCGCCCAACAATTCAGTGCGACATGCAGGCAGGCCATCACCAGCAACGTTCCCAGCAGCGCCACGCTCATCGACGAAAAACGGTATAGCGCGCTATAAACGAGGTCCTGCTCAGGCCCCAACGACTGACCAAATAAAATACCCAGCGTCGTCATCCCACCAAAGCCAATGCCAGAGCCGCCGCCTTCCAGGATGTGCTCCCTTGCGAACAGCATGAGACCCAGCCAGTAGAGCAGGATGACCAGCATAAAATGGTGGCTTTGGGTATATAGCACCAGCTGCATGGCAAGCGCGAGGTTGCAACCCAGAAGCGTCCCCACGGCCCGCTTACCCGCCGACACTTTGGCGCCGCCATAACCCAGTGAGAACAACACCAGAATGGTAGCCATCTGCGCCGAGAGCGACCCTTGCAAATCAAACACTTGAAACATCACAAACGATAGCGTTGCGGTGATGCCGCCCATCAGGGTTTCGTGGCGAATTTGCTCAGCAGGTTTTAGGCCTTTGGGCGGGGGCTGTCTTGGCTCAACATCGGGAAATAGCGTGTACATCAGCATGGCGATGAACACCGCAAGCCCACTGGCCACCATATTGCTGGCCAGCAAGTCGCTCAAATCAACACTTGGATAACTGGCAAAGTGCAGCAGAATGCTTAGCGTCAACACGCCATTGGCCCCAAACAAGAACAACGGGCCTTTGGCCATGAGATAAAAGCGGAATGAGAAGATCGCCAACACGACCAACGTCATCACCACGGGCATATGCTTGAGCAGACCGACGACCAAGCTGACTTCGATTACATTGATCGAAACGTTGCCCAGAAACTGGCGCACGATATGGCCGTTCAGGATGGGCACCATGCCCAGCAGGAACATTGGAAAAACGGTGAAGAAGACACCGTAGTTCCAATCCATCAGTTGGCTGACCACAAACCCCAGCAGGCCACCGCCTGCCACCCGCAAACATTGGCGCAGGCCGTTCTCCGTTAATCCGACAGGGTGCTTATCCGCCGCCGGGCGGCTGGGCTTCAATAGCCGTAGGATTGCCATGCTCAATACACCGCGTGAAGCCAGCTGATTAAACGCGCCTGAAGCGCGGCGAATGGCTTGGCCAATAGGTGGTCGCCCGGCACCAGTTGAACAGTGGCCCGAGCACCGCTGGCCGGTAACGAAGTGAGCGGCTCGTCCAGTGTCACGTGGAGGCGTAGCCGCTGGGCATCGCGCACCCAGCGATCCGTCGTCGGAATATCGGCGAGTTGGCCATCGGCAGCCAGTTGGCCGTTACGCACGCCCGCATCAAAGGCACTGACCTGGCCTTCAAACACCTTCCCCGGCCAACTGTCGAAGACAACTTTTGCCTGATCGCCGAGGTGCACATGACGCAGGCTCTTTTCGCGGAAATCGGCAATGATATCCATCTGATTGGCCACAAGTGCCAGCGCAGGCTGCCCGGCCTGCACATAGTCGCCTGCCTGCAGTTGAAGGTTGGTGACGATCCCCGGCTGCGCAGCGCGAACTTGGGTATGCGCCATGTCCAACTGTGCTTTTTCCAGGGCGTTTTCCGCCTGGCGCAAGCGCAAATTGGCTTCGCCTTCCTTACCCAACTGTACTTCGAGGCTTTCAATATCGGCCTGGGCAGAGGCGACGGCGGACGCCGCCGTTTGCTCAGCGGCAACCTGCTGCTCGTACTGCTGGCGAGAGAGGCTGTGCCTTGCCAGCAACGCTTCACCACGACGACGCTCACCACGACGTTCCTGGGCCGTGGCCTCCGCCGATGCCAGGGTGGCACGGGCAGCGGCAAGCTCTGCCCTCAAGCGGGCATTGTCTTTCAGGGCTTGTTCGCGATTGAGCCGGGCCTCGGCGAGCGCTAACTGAAACGGCGCTGGATCCAGGCGGAACAGCACATCACCTTTGGCCACCTGCTGATGGTCGTCTACCGTCACTTCTTTAACGGGCGCGCTCAATTCAGGTGCAATGCGCGTCACCGGGCGCATCACCCGCGCTTCCGGGGTGATAGGCATAAAGCTATCGGCGATGAGAAAATACACAAACAAAAGCATAAAGGCAGCAACCGCCACCTTTACCCAGCGGGCAAAACGTTGTTCGGGGGACATGCAGGACTCATTAGCGTGTTAATGACAGCGTCAGCTTATCATTTAATTAGCGCGCTAACAATATTAATGATATTACAGCCCAACAAACATGCCGCCCTAGGGCGGCATGATGATGAACGTCAATGACTTACCAGGAAGGACCGCTCATCGCCTCAGGAAGCCAGAGCGCAATTGCCGGGAAAGCAAGGACTAGCGCCAGAACAACCAATTGCGCGATGATAAAAGGCACAACCCCTCTATACATATGCTTGAGTGTAACCTCCGGCGGTGTGATGGCTCGCAGATAGAAAATTGCGGGGGCCAAAGGCGGCGTCAAATAGCTAGTTTGCAATACCACGAGGAAGGCAACGCAAAACCAAATTTCGTCAAAGCCCAACATCCTTACAATGGGCATCGCCACTGGAATGATGATAAGCACGACTGAAATCAAGTCGAGTACAAAACCAGCAATAAAAGCAATCAGGAGAATAAGACCCAGGATCATCCATGGGTTTAAACCTGTGTCCATCAGCAGTGACTGTACGGTTGCCATACCGCCAGAGGCGAAAAATACGCCAGCGAACATACTTCCGCCCATGACGATCAATAATATCATCGCTGAAATATTCATCGTTTTAATGGCGGACTGCCATAAAACATCTCGGGTCAAATTGCGGTAGGCAATCGCTAAAACCACCGAACCTAGCGCACCACAGGCGGCAGCTTCAGTCGGTGTGGCAAGCCCCATCAAAATAGTCCCCAGGACGGTAAATATCAGCAGCATGGTTGGCAGCAAAGCGACCAACGTGATGCGCATTTTTTCTTGCCAGCTGATTTCTGGTTCGTCTTGCTCAACACGAGGAGCCATTTCCGGCCTGAAATAGGAAACACCGATGATGTAAACCAAAAACATCACGGCCATTAAAAAGCCTGGTATTAACAGACCACTGAAAAGCGATCCAACCGATACACCAGCAACAGGCCCCAGCACTACAACAGTGATAGAAGGAGGAATGGCGGTACCTAACGAACCGCTTGCGCAAATGGTTCCTGACATGAGGCTTTTACTGTAGTGATGCTTGAGCATCACAGGAATAGCGAGCATACCGATAACGGCTTCTGTTGCACCAACCACACCACTAGAAGCTGCAAACAGAGTCCCCATGATGATCGCTCCAACCCCTAAGCCACCGGGTAAGCGCCGTGTCCATATATGGATCGCTTCAAATAAGCGTTCAGCAATACCTGAACGTTCCAGCATTGCCCCCATAAAGATAAACAATGGGACAGCTGCCAGAATAGAGTTAGACGCTGTATCTTCAATTTTGGTAAGTAGCTGATAAGCTGCCACATCACCGAACTGAATAATACCAAACCCGCTGGCAACCAGGATCATTGAGAACGCAATAGGGAACCCAGCAATGATAAATGCCATTAACGCTGGAAACATCAGCAGTGCAAGATAACTACTCATGAGCCACCCTCCTCAACCTGCTTTTGGCCAAGCGCCGTCATCACAGATCGGATTAACTCAGCAAGTACCTGTAAGGCCAAAAATAAGAAACCAACAAACCACACGGTGTAGATAGGCCAGACAACAGGATTCCAGGCGGACCGCCCTGACCGTTCATTTGTCTCAAACGCTTGGAGGGCGTAGGCCGAAAGCTCCCATACAAGCCAAATAAGTAGCGGAAGGAAAAGAAAATAACCGATCGCATTGATAATAGCTTTTACGCGTTCACTGAGCTGCATGGAAACAATGTCTACGCTGACATGCTGCCGCACTCGCAGGGCATTCGACATGCCAAGCATAAAGATTGCCCCCATTACCATATAACTAACTTCAAATGCCCATAAGGTCGGACGCCCCAGCAAATAGCGACTGAAAACTTCAAACACCAAAGCCCCTATCAAGGGAAATATCAAAACAGCGCCTAGCCACCCCGACCATCGGGTTATTGACTCAATCGCGTTTATAAGCTTCATAGCGGGTATCCATTGGTCCGATAATTAGAAAGTATAAACACATAAAAGAGAGGCCTAAGGCCTCTCTTTTACTTAGCGTGGTGTTTATCGTCCCATGGTACCAATCGGCAGGCGATACTCCGGCCAAGCACTCATTGTTTCTTTAAACCCCCTTTGAGACTCTAGAACACGAGCAAACCATTCATTATCTTCAGCGTACTCGTCTTCCCATTTAGCGGTTTCTTCATAAATCGTATCAATAAAGTCTTGATCAAGGTGGACGATTTCATTCTCTCCACTAACAAGTTCTTCGTAAGCATCTAGATCATCATATGAACTCGCTAGCCAAGACTCAAAGACACTAAGCTTACCCGCTAAGCGAAGGTTATCCTGCTGGTCTTCACTAAGGCTGGTCCAGACCTCTTCATTCACCTGGCACTCTAAAAAGCCACCTGACTGGTGAACACCTGGAACGATCACGTATTGGGCAACTTCTTGAAAACCAGTGGGGCGGTTCATCTCAGGACTCCCCCACTCGGCCGCATCGATCACCCCTCGTTCAAGGGCACTGTAAATATCCCCACCCGACATGACCACTGTCGAAGCACCGAGGCGTGAAGCAAGTTCCGACCAGGCCCCTGATGTACGCAGCCGCAGCCCCTGGAAGTCCTCCAGTGTTTCAACGCGTTTATTAGAGTGAAGGAATATCTCTGTTCCCAGAATTGCACAAGGGAATGCCACAACATCGAACATATCCCGGCGATACTCTTCGTAGAGTTCAACGCCACCCCCCTGGTACATCCACATCATGAACTCTTCGGGAGTTAAACCACTGGAATGTCCTGCCAGGAGTGCTGTGGTCGGGTCAGTGCCATAATCGTAGTTGATATAATTATGGCTAATATCGGCAACACCCGATTTGACTGAATTAGTGACTTTCAGCGCACTGCCGAGCGTTCCCCCAGGAAATATTTCGATTTCAATTTCCCCGCCTGAAAGGTCATTAACGTGGTCGGCAAACATCTGAGCATCGCGCTCAAGCCAGGGCCCACCGCTCCACGGTGTCGCCATGCGCCAGTTAGTCTCAGCCGTAGCAGCGGTAGTCGCCAATCCCGCGCTCAGCCCAATAGCTAATGCAATTTTGCTTTTCCTGTACATGGTAATTCCCCTTTTCAAGAAGGTTTTTGGTTGTTCGCTGGCTGCCCGTAATAGTTATTGAATTACACACTATCAGTTTGTTGAGCGGGGAATTTGGCTCAAACTCCGATAAAATGTGCTGATACTAAGAAATGCCACGGCAGTAAAGGGCGTGCTCGGCGAGTATGCCATGCGCAGGCTAGCGACGACGGGACAAGCTCAGCACCACAATTCCCCCAACGACCACCGCCCCACCGACCAGTTGGCTGGGGCTGAGCATTTGGCCCAGGACGAAGTAACCAATCACTAACGAAGCGACGGGTTCGATATTCATTACCGGTGCGTTGCGCGCCATATTCAGTCGAGGCACAAAGATAAACAGGGTCGAAAATGCCGAGCCGTACAACAACCCCAAAAGCGCTAACCCAATCCAGCCCTGGTTAGTTTCCGGCAAGCTCATACCTCCGGGCACAATGCCGGTAAGGCCACCGATGATCATGGCGATAAACACCGTTTGCATGGTGAGCAGGCTGCGCAGGGTACTCCCCACTCTCGCGAGCCGGTGCTCCGTAGTCCAGAGAGCACAGGCGAAGGCAAACGCCGCCGTCAAACCGAAGCCGATGCCCGCCAGCCAACCGGGGCCCATATCGTCTATATTGGCGTACCAGGCGGGAATATCGAGCACCACCAGTAAGCCGATCAGAATCGTGCCCATGATCAGACAGCTGCGCAGCGTGGGTCGCGGCCCACCTAACGCCCAACTCAGCAATGCCAACTGGATCGGAAAGGTATTCACCAGTAACAGGGCAATGACCACGGGCAAGCGCGCCACGGCCGAGTACAAACAGAGGCTCTGCACCGTGATACAGAGCCCGACCGCAAGCTGCCACGGCCAGGTGCCCGGCGGCAGCCAGAGCCGCTTTTTTTGCGCAACGACCAGACAAACCAGAATCAAGCAGGCGACACCTGAGCGGGTAAGTACCGCCAGCAAAAGCCCTGTGCCATTATCGAACGCCAGTCGCGCCGAGACGTGGTTGGCCGCGAACATCGTCGCCACCGTCATTAACAGCAGGATGGCCAAGTGACGGGGTAAAACAGACGGAAGCGAGGGGGATTGCATGTTGGAAGCGGGCTCTTTTTATGATGAAACGAAGGGTGGTAATACCCAGCATGCCGGGATTGTAGCTAGAAGGCTAACGATATAGGTGCACTGACCGCCAACCTCCCATAATGTTATACTAACGTCTAATCAACCCATTGTCTCTCTATTGACAGAAGGCCTCTATGAACGCGTCGGTTCTGGTCATTAACTGCGGTTCCTCTTCCATTAAATACGCACTGATTGATGCAGACCCCAAGGCGGCACGTCTTGATGGTATTGTCGAGCGTTTGGGCAGTGCGGATGCACAGCTAAAGGGCAACGATAACGCCGGTGAGCGTTTTATCAAATCACTGCCTGGCGCCGACCATGCCGAAGCCATTAGCGCTATTCTGGATAATCTGGAAGGCCGACTGCCCTCTGCGGTGGGCCACCGTATCGTTCATGGCGGTGAACATTTCACAGAAGCGGCGCTGATTGATGAGCATGTCATCGCCGCCATTGAAACCACCGCTGCCTTGGCGCCTCTCCATAACCCGGCTAACCTGACCGGTATTGCCGCGACTCGAAACGTCTTTCCATCGCTTCCTCAGGTCGCCGTGTTTGATACCGCCTTTCATCAAACCCTGCCGCCGCGCGCCTACCGCTATGCGCTGCCAGAAGCGCTTTATACCCAGCATGGTATTCGTCGTTACGGCTTTCACGGCACCAGCCATGCCTTTGTTAGCCAGCGCGCCGGGGAGTTGAGCGACAGGGGAGCTGGCGGCTGGCTGACAGCGCACCTGGGCAACGGTTGCTCGACCAGCGCCGTGTGGCAACACCAAAGCCTGGACACCAGCATGGGGTTAACGCCGCTGGAAGGCCTGGTAATGGGGACCCGCAGCGGCGATGTCGACCCCGACCTGCACGCGCATCTTCACCGCCAGCTGGGTTGGTCGCTGGAAGAGATCGATAACGTGCTGAACAAGCAGAGCGGCCTGCTGGGGCTTTCCGGCCTGACCAACGACATGCGCGAAATCGAACAGGCCGCCGAACAGGGCCACGCGGGGGCGTCGCTGGCGGTGGAGGTTTTCTGCTACCGTATCGCCAAATCACTGGCCGGCCTGTCCTGCGCACTGCCCACCCTCGATGGCGTGATCTTCACCGGCGGCATCGGCGAAAACTCGCCCCAGGTGCGTCGCCGGGTGATTCAGCTGATGCCCCACTTCGGCTTTGCGCTGGACGACGCGGCCAACGAGGCCACGGTTCGCGGCCGGGAAGGCGCGCTGGATCGCGACGGTCATCGCGGCCCAGAAGTATGGGTCATCCCCACCGATGAGGAAGCCCGTATCGCTCTGGAAACCCGCCACTGCCTGGAGACCCAAGCATGAATACGCCCGCCGACACTCCCCAGGCCATTTTGCTGGTACCCACCAGCGAAGGGGCCGGGTTAACCTCCGCCTGTCTCGGGCTGATTCAAGCGCTGGATACCATTGGTCTCAAGGCGGGCTTCCTAAAACCGTTCATGCAGAACGAGTTGAACGGCCCGGGCCTTGATCGCTCAACGGCGCTGGTGTCCCGGGCGCTGAATCAGCGCCCGCCCTCGCCCATTTCCCAGACCCGCCTGGAGCGCCTGCTGCGCGACAACCAGACCGATGAGCTGATGGAAAACGTCATCGAGCTCTACGATCAGGTCACCCAGCAGGCTTATCGCGACGGCAGCGCACTGGATCTGGTAGTGGTCGAGGGCGTCGTCCCTACCCAGCACACCACCTACGCCACCCAGACCAATGCACAGTTGGCCAATGCATTAAATGCACGCATTATTCTGGTCGGCACCGGGGATTTAAATGAGCCTGAGGCCTTGGCGGACCAGCTAGATATGCACGCGCGCAGCTTTGGCGGCGTCAGCTCAAGCCGTACCCTGGGCGGCATTTTAATGCGTATGAAAAACTTACCTTATGATCAGGACGATGATCTTTCTGCAGCGCCGGGCACCTTTAAACCCCAGTTGGAAGAGTCGGTGCTCGCTGAACTCCGCCAGTATTCCCCTGCTCTGGCGACTGACAAGTTTCACCTGATTGGCGTTGTCCCTTACAGCAACGCCCTCAGCGCACCGCGCACGCTGGATGTCGCACGGGCACTGAAGGCAAAGATGCTGAACGAAGGCGAGGCCCTCAGTCGCAGGGTGCTTTCCACCAGCCTATGCGCCCGAAGTGCCGCCAATGCATTGCATATTTTCACGCCGGGTAGCCTGGTCGTGGCGTCTGGCGACCGCGACGACGTGATACTGGCTTCTGCGCTTGCCACCATGAACGGCACTCGGCTGGCAGGCGTACTGCTGACCAATGGCTTTATGCCTAACGACAACATGATTGAAATGTGTCGACCAGCGCTGAAAACCGGCCTCCCTGTGCTCGCCGTCGATACCGACAGCCTGACCACCGCCCAGAACTTGAGCCAGTTGAGTAACGAAATTCCCATGGACGATTTCGAGCGCGCAGAGAAGGTGGCCCGTTATGTCGCAGCTCACATCGACCTGGAATGGTTAAAGACCCATCTCAGTCGCGGCTACACGCATCGTCTTTCGCCCTCGGCGTTTCGTCACCAACTGGTCAAGCTCGCCCAGCACGCCAAGAAACGTATTGTGCTGCCTGAAGGCGACGAGCCACGCACCATCGAAGCAGCGATTATCTGTCAACGCCGCGGCATCGCCAACTGTGTGCTGCTGGGTAAACGCGATGACATTGACAACATCGCCCGCAACCGCGGCCTGACGTTGCCAGAAGAGCTGACCATCATCGACCCGGAAAGCACCCGCGCACATTACATCGCGCCCATGGTCGACCGCCGGCGCGGCAAGCTCAACGAGTTAACCGCCGAGGCCCAGTTGCAGGACAATGTCGTGCTCGGCACCATGATGCTGCAGCTGGATGAAGTCGATGGCTTGGTATCAGGGGCGATACACACTACGGCCAATACCGTACGCCCTGCGTTCCAACTGATTAAAACCGCGCCAGAATATCATCAGGTCTCGTCGATATTCTTCATGCTGCTGCCGGAGCAGGTAGTGGTCTATGGTGATTGCGCCGTGAACCCCGACCCGGACGCTGAAACGCTGGCCGAGATCGCCCTGCAGAGCGCCCGTTCTGCCGAAGCCTTTGGTATCGAACCACGCGTCGCGATGATCAGCTACTCGACTGGCGACTCAGGTACCGGGGCCGATGTCGACAAGGTGCGCGAGGCGACGCGCATTGCCCAGCAACGCGCACCACACTTACTCATTGATGGTCCGCTTCAATACGACGCTGCCGCGATCGAAAGCGTCGGCAAACAGAAGGCTCCTGACTCGCCTGTGGCGGGCAAGGCCACGGTGTTTGTCTTCCCGGATCTCAATACCGGCAATACCACTTACAAAGCCGTTCAACGTAGCGCACGGGTGGTCAGCGTTGGCCCCATGCTGCAGGGCCTGAACAAGCCGGTGAACGACCTCTCACGTGGCGCGCTGGTCGATGATATCGTTTATACCATTGCCCTCACCGCCATTCAGGCCAGTCAACGACTCGCCTGACTCACCAACGCAAGCTGCCACCTTATCGTTGACGATGAGGTGGCAGGCATTAAATGACTGAAGACATACAGAAGGCATGTCGACACTGGCTATTGCAGAATACTCAGGATTATCCGCTCACCGTAGCCCCACAGCAGTACCGTCGCTGCCAGCAGCATCTCCAATACCAGCACCCCAATTGCCAACGTCGCGCTGGAAACGATAAACCCCTGCTCATCAGAGATATCCAGGAAGTTCGGTATCCCCACGTAGAGCAGATAACCCGACCAGCAAAGTCCGATCACACCGGCCAGCAGGCAGAGCCATACAATGGGATAAAGCGCCACAACGCCGCTGAGCAACATGGGGGTAGCGACATAGCCTGCAAATTTTACGCAGCGGCGACGGTTCGGGGGGTCAACAAAACGTTGTGCCATCCAGTGGATAACATTGCCCATGAAAAACACGGCCGCCAGAATGACCAGGTAGAAAACGATGCCCGCATAAAAGGCGTCCAGCAAACCCAACTGAATGGTGCGCTCAGCACCGAGTCCCCAGCCAAACTGAGTGGTGCCAATGAAGGAACAGACTACGGGTACTGCGCTTAGAATCAGCACATGATGGGCATAAAGATGAAACACCGTTTCGTGCTCATCGTGCATTTGTTTCCATTCGCGCTGAGGGTGGGCCATCAAGCCCCAGACGTGTGTCAGCATGGGTACGCCTCCTACTGTCCTTTTTATTCTAACCGACGGGATAGCCGGTCAAACCCGCATCGGGCTTATAGACAGTATAGACAGGAGCATTGCACTCCTGCCTAATTTCTGACGTACTTCATAACCAACGGTCTAACAACGGAGGTAACGACAGCAGGCTGGCATCCAGCGACATGGCAACACTAAGCGCCGTAATCGCCAGAATCGATACACCAAAAACGCGCCTGGCCCAGCGGACATCATCGCTTCCGTGATAGCCCTGCACGGCTTGGTAAAGCCAATAGCTTCCCATCACCAATGCCACGATCAGATAGCCAACGCCAGCATAGCCAGCCAACGCTAATGCCAATGACGCGGCAATGAACGCCACAATATAGCCAAGGATGTAGCGGCGAGCCGAGGCAATACCGCGAACGACTGGCAGGACCGGAATTGAAGCGGCGCGATAATCATCCATCCGGAAAATAGCGATCGCATAGGAATGCGGCATTTGCCATAGGCAGAAAATCAACAGCAGCGTCAGTGCGCCTGCGTCCAGCTGGTTCGTCACGGCGCAGTAACCCACCACCGGCGGTATTGCGCCAGATAGGCTCCCCACCAGGGTCCCGAACTCTGAGTGGCGCTTCATGTAAAGGCTATAGGCTCCGACATAAATGGCATAGCCAAAGCCTGCGAGGGCCACCGTCAAACCATTAGTGCCCAGTGCCAACACGGTAAAACCGGCAATACCCAGCAATGTCGCAAAGCAAAGTGCCGCAAACGGCGTGATGCGGCCCTGAACCAGAGCCCGTGTACGCGTGCGGCTCATCACCGCATCGATATCGCGATCGATCACGTTATTAAAGGCACAGCCCGACGCAATGACCAGCGCCAGGCCCACCACCGCGCTCATGAATAGCAGCAGGTCAAAATCGCCGCGGGCGGCTAAAAAATAGCCGCCCATCACCGAAATGGTATTGCCACCAATGATACCCGGTTTGGTGAGGGCGAAATAATCGCCCATCTTTGCCATAAACGTTACCCGATGTGCAGATTGAGGTGCAGGTGATGCATGATCCACAACGAACCTCCAACAACCAGGCCGAGAATAATCAAGGTGAAGACGAAAGACATGAAATTCCAGCCTTCCTCCTGCTTGGTGTCCATGTGCATGAACATCACAAGCTGCACCAATATCTGGGCGACGGCAGTGATCACGATCGTCCAGACGGTGGCATTCATGCTCAGCGCGCCGCTCATTACCGCCGCGAACGGGATAATGGTCAGCACGATGGAGAGAATCAGCCCCGTCACATAAGACTTGACGCTGCCGTGTGCAGTGGGTGAGTCCTTCATATTACAGAGCCCCCATCAGGTAGACGAATGAGAATACACAAATCCACACGATATCCAGAAAGTGCCAGAACAAGCTTAGACACAAAATACGCGGACGCGTCATATCGTTCAGACCCTTGGTACGCAGCTGATAGAGTACCACCAGGATCCAGACCAGCCCGAAGGTTACGTGCAGACCGTGTGTGCCAACCAGTGTAAAGAAGGCAGACAAGAAGGCGCTGCGATCAGGGCCATAGCCGAGATGTATGAGATGCTGGAACTCATAAATCTCCATGGCGATAAAGGCTGCCCCCAGCACGAAGGTGATCCAAAGCCATTTCTTGACCTTGTCGACCTTCTCGGCGGTCATTGCCAGCACCGCCATCCCATAGGTAAAACTACTGATCAGCAGTGCAAAGGTACCGGCCAGAATCAGTGGTAGATCAAAGATCTCTGAGCCGTCGGGTCCACCGGCCGTGCCCCGAAGGAGCACGGCAAAGGTAGCGAATAGTGTTCCGAAGATCACCAAATCGCTCATCAGGTAAACCCAGAAACCGAACACCTTGATGCTGCCGGTATCGTGGTGATCATGCGTCTCGGGATGAGCGTGATCGTCGTGGTTACTTACTGCTTCGTTCGCCATGGTTACCCCTGCATCCGGACCTGTAGATGAGACGCTTCTTCGGGATGCTGCTTCAACCACTCCCGATACTCTTCGAGGCGCTGTTTATGTGCAGTCTCAATACGTTCGACTTCAGCCGCTGGCACGTAGTAATCAATGTCGTCATTGGCAACGCGTGCGATGAAGGCGACAAACATACCGATACCACCGACAATCGCCAGCCACCAGATGTGCCATACCAGGGCAAAGCCAAAGATCATCGAGAACAGACTGATCACCGGTCCCGCAATAGTATTCCGCGGCATGTGGATGTCCTGATAAGGACCGCTGCTGATCGCATCACGACCTTCCTGCTTCTGGCGCCAGAAGTCATCGATACCGCTGATTTTCGGCAGATGCGCAAAGTTGTAGAACGGCGCAGGAGAGGACGTTGCCCACTCGAGGGTACGGCCATCCCAGGGGTCACCGCTCATGTCGGCATACTGCATGCTATGACGATTCTTAATGCTGACCGCCACCATGATCAGGGTCGACAAGATACCCATCAGGATGATGCAGGCGCCGATAAAGGCGACGATCATCATCGGCTGCCACTCAGTGGGTCCGTAAGACGACATGCGACGCACGGCCCCATCGAAGCTGAGCACGTAGAGCGGCATAAAGGCCATGAGAAAGCCGATCAACCAGCACCAGAAGCTGCGCTTGCCCCACTTTTCGTCGAGCTTGAAGCCAAACGCCTTCGGGAACCAGTAGTACATTCCCGCCATCATGCCGAACACCACGCCGCCAATAATCACGTTGTGGAAGTGGGCGATAACGAACAGGCTGTTATGCAGCACAAAGTTAGCGGCCGGCACCGATAGCATGACGCCGGTCATACCACCGATGGTAAAGACGATGATGAAACCGATGAGCCACAGCATGGGCACGGACAGCTCGATACTGCCGCGATACATGGTGAACAGCCAGTTGAATACCTTCACGCCCGTGGGGATGGCGATGATCATCGTCATGATGCCGAAGAAGGCATTGACGTTGGCCCCCGCCCCCATGGTGAAGAAGTGGTGCAGCCACACGACAAACGACAGAATCGTAATCGCGACGGTGGCCCATACCATGGTGTGGTAGCCGAACAGCCGTTTGCGGGCGTACGTCGCCACGACTTCAGAGAACACGCCGAAGGCCGGCAGAATCAGGATGTACACCTCAGGATGGCCCCAGGCCCAGATGAGGTTGACGTACATCATCACGTTGCCGCCAAGATCGTTGGTGAAGAAGTTCATCCCCAGGTAGCGATCAAGGGTCAGCAGCGCAATCGTCGCGGTCAGAATCGGGAACGACGCGATGATCAGCACGTTGGCGCACAGCGACGTCCAGGTGAAGATCGGCATGCGGAACATTTTCATGCCCGGCGCACGCATTTTCAGGATCGTCACGAAGAAGTTGATCCCCGTCAAGGTGGTACCCACCCCGGATATCTGCAACGCCCATATCCAGTAGTCGACCCCGACCCCGGGACTGTACTCAATCCCCGAGAGAGGTGCATAGGCCAACCAGCCGGTCGTACCAAACTCGCCGATAAACAGAGATAGGTTGACAATCATCGCACCGGATACAAACAACCAGAAACTGAGGTTGTTCAGGAACGGGTAGGCGACGTCGCGCGCACCGATCTGCAGCGGCACGATCAGGTTCATCAAACCGATGACCATGGGCATGGCCACGAAGAAGATCATGATCACGCCATGGGTCGTGAACAGCTGGTCGTAGTGCTCCGGCGGCAGGAAGCCTTCTGCCCCGCCAGAGGCAATCGCCAACTGGGCACGCATCATCAGCGCTTCACCAATACCGCGGATCAGCATCACCAGTGCCACGATGAAATACATGATCCCGATCTTTTTATGATCGACCGAGGTTACCCACTCACTCCACAGGTAGCCCCACTTGCGGAAGTAGGTAACACCCCCTAACACTACCGCTCCGCCCAAGGCGGTCATGATCATCAGCGATACGATAATGGGATCGTAAAAGGGGATCGAGTCTAAACCGAGTTTTCCAAACATAGTTTACTCCGCTGCCTCCGCGTTCATCGCCATATCGCCGTCCTGCTCTTGATGATCGCTATTGGCATGTTTGTATCCGGTCTCATCAGGCAACACCTCAACAGGCTCACCGCTGTGGTAAACGTTCAGGATGTCGTCATAGAGGGTTGGCGATACTTCAGAGAAGTACTCGACCGGATGATTACGGCTTGGCTTCAACAGCTCGTTATAGCCATCGTCGAAGCTTATCGATTTGGAGGACGCTTTGACTTCTGCCACCCACTCATCGAAGCCTTCTTCCGATGTCGCATGCGCGTCAAAGGTCATGCCCGAGAAGCCCGAACCACTGTAGTTGGTAGAACGACCTGGGTAAGTGCCTTCCTCGTCTGCAATCAGATGGACGTCGTTATCCATACCCGCCATGGCATAGATCTGGCTGCCAAGCTCAGGAATGAAGAACGAATTCATCACTGACGCGGAGCTGACCCGGAAACGTACGGGCGTATCCGTGGGGAACGCTACCTCGTTGACCGTGGCAACGCCTTGCTCGGGATAGATGAACAGCCACTTCCAATCCATGGCCACAGCCTGGATTTCAAGCGTTTCTTCACCTTCCTCAGCAATGGACTTATGCGGATCCAGGCTGTTCGAGGTGTACCACGTCAACCCCGCGAGGAAGAGAACGATGACGCATGGAATCAGCCACACCACCACTTCAACCCAGGTGTTGTGAGCCCAGTCAGGCGTGTAGGCGGCCTTGTGGTTACTGCGACGATAGCGCCATGCGAAGAACAGCGTCATCCCGATAACGGGAAGCACGACGATCTGCATAATGCCAAAGGCTGTCAGAATCAGGGTGCGTTGCTCTTCGCCGATCTGACCCTTAGGATCCATCAGCGCCGAGCTACAACCACCCAGCAATAAAAATAAAGAAAGCAACAGTAGAATACCTGCCGCTTTGGCGTAGAGGTTTTTTCTCATGTTACGACCTCGTCAGGGCTGGGAGGCAAACATTGTAAACAAGCTGCCATTCTGGATAGCGAGCTAACAAAATCTCTTGAGCAAACGCAGTCGATAAGCAGGTGCTTAACGTCGACGTCTGATCGCGAGAGAGGATCGTTCGGCAGGCTAACACCGAACACAGTTACCGCAGACGAAGGCTATTCTCGCATCAATGACGCAGAAGAGAAGAGACGATTTGCCGCAGGTAAACGCCGCGGATTCTGCCACGATTGGTCCACGGCTTAAAGGTAACTTGGCAAATTTAATCCAAAAAACGACGCTAGAGGCTATGGCGCAGTGATCGTCGGGTGAGCGCTGTGCGCATCGCGCAGCAAGGCCGGGGCGCCCTCCTCGTCGGTGACAATGACGTCAAACTCACTCACTGACGCAAAGTACGCCGGTCGTACCACACCGAATTTACTGGCATCTACGACCAATAGACGCCGCATGGCCGACGCCATCGCCGCCTGCTTGGGCAGCACCTCATGGAAATGGAAGCAACTCACTCCACGCTGCATATCGACACCCGCCGCCGAAATAAATGCCTTGTTAATACCCAGCCGCTCGATGGACTCGGCCATGGTGTCACTGGCAAAAGACTGCGACGCCGGATAAAACAAGCCACCCAGCAACACCAGTCGCACGTTCGGCAAGGGTGCGACAGCATTCGCGATGTTGAGGGCATAGGTAATCACTGTCAGTTCCTGAAAGCCCCCCAGCTGATTCATCAGCGGCATCAATGTCGAGCCACAATCAACAAACAGCGTATCGCCATCCTCTATGAAACGTTGAGCACGTTGGCACAGGCGACTTTTCGCCTGGTAGTGGCTGGCCTGTTGCTCGGTCAAGTCATATACCGGCGTAACTCCCGGTGTATGCGCCATGACTAGCCGACCACCAAGCAGGCTGATCACTTGAGGATAGGCATTTACATCCCGCCGGATGGTCATTTCGGACACACCGCACAGCTCGGCTGCATCGCGCAGATGCAGCGTCCCGCCGCTTGCTAGCGCCTCTTGCAACGTTGCCAAGCGCAACGCGCTTCGGTCTTTCATTGACAGCTTCTCCTGGTAACGGCCTGTTGTCGTTGAATGGGCCTAGGTTATCACTGGGCGTTTCCCCTTGATGGCTGAGGGCTCTCCCCCTTCTTGCAGAGGACCACCCCTTATGCTGAGCGAGCACTCAAAGAATTACCATTAAACCAACGATTCTTGAAACACATGTCAGCCGTTTATCATTTAATGACCGTTGACGGGATAAAAGTTGCAAAATGGCGTTAGAAAAATAACACTAAATGTTATAATTTTAACATTACAATTCCAGAAACCCGCTGACACGGGTCAACGCCAGCCCTCACGTCCGTCGTTGAGGCGGATCAAAACTGCAACTAACAAACCTGTTGAGGCTACCATGACTGCTCGTACTCGTTTTATCTCCGCTACTCCTTCACGCGCGTCGCTAACAGCGCTTGGGGCTGGCGTATTAATCGCCGGTGCCGCCAGCACCGCTAATGCGGACGCCTTTGATCCCATTTGGTCGTTTGCCAATGTGTCGGTCAATTACCTTGACTGGTCTGACGGCACCGAAAACCGTACCGCAAGCAATGCCGCCAAGAGCGATTTCATGTTCCTGGAAATCGAGGGTGGGCTTGGCTACGAATGGGGTGAGTTTTACGGCTTCTTCGATTTTGAAAACCCGACCAACGACCAGTTCGACGAATCAAGCGGCGGCACCGATAACTTCCGTACGGCGGGCAAGTTGACCTCGCACATTTACCTGGGCGACAGCCCGTTATCGATTTATGCCCACCTCTACGACTTTCGCGATTACGGTTTCAATAGCCGCGAGCAAGACCAGATTCTGGGTCTGGGCTATCTAGCCAACTTCGATAACGGCATTTGGTTCAAGCCGTTTCTGGGTGCCGCCCGGGTGCAAAGTAACAGTTACACCGGTTCGAACGGCTTCATGGCCGGCTGGGTCGCGGGCTACGACTTCAATGCCTTTGGCCAGAAGTTTGGTGTCACCAACTGGCACGAGCAGACCTTTGGCCGGGACGACGAATACCTGGAACAGAACTACGTCGGTGGCAAGGCTGACAGCGTGGGCACCAATGGCGCGGTAAGCTTGTGGTGGCATCCTTCCGAGTTGATCACGACCGGCATCCAGTACCGCTATTCTGATGAAAAACTAGGCACGCCTAACAATTATCAGAACGCGATGATTTACACTGTGAAGCTCAACCTGCTGTAACACGCACTTGGCCCACGCGAAGGATCTTTTTTTATGACACTCCTGATGAGCTTGGTCGGCATGGTCACCCTGGTGACCATCGCCCTGATCTTTTCTTATGATCGCAAGTCAATTCGCTTACGTACGGTGTTGGGTGCCTTCGGCATTCAAGCGGGCATTGGCGCTTTCGTCCTTTATGTGCCCTTTGGTCAGAGCGTCTTGCAGACGATCTCGGCTGGCGTTAGCCAGATTCTGGTGTATGCCGATGACGGCATCAGCTTTCTGTTCGGCGGCTTGGCAGATACTGACGAGGTCGGCTTCGTATTCGCCATTAAAGTGCTACCGGTGATTATCTTTTTCTCCTCGCTGATTGCAGTGCTGTACTACATCGGGATCATGCAGTGGGTTATCCGTATTCTGGGTGGCGCCCTGCAGAAAGCGCTGGGCACTTCGCGTACCGAGTCGCTTTCCGCCACGGCCAACATCTTCGTCGGCCAGACCGAAGCACCGCTCGTGGTACGTCCGTTTATTGCCCGGATGACACCTTCTCAGCTGTTTGCCGTGATGTGTGGCGGCTTGGCGTCGGTGGCGGGCTCCGTACTGGCGGGCTACGCCGCGCTGGGCATTCCCATGGAATATCTGGTGGCTGCCTCTTTCATGGCAGCTCCCGGCGGCTTGCTGTTTGCTAAACTGATCATGCCCGAAACGCAGGAAATACAGGATAGAGACAGTGTTTCCAAGGTTGAGGAAGAATTAAAAGAGCAGGAAGACAAGCCCAGCAACGTACTGGACGCAGCGGCGTCTGGCGCGACATCCGGTTTTATGCTGGCTGCCAATGTAGGGGCCATGCTGCTTGCCTTCATCGCGCTTATCGCCTTGATCAACGGCATTCTCGGCGGTGTTGGCGGCTGGTTCGGCTTTGAATCGTTGAGCCTTGAGTGGATTCTGGGCTGGCTGTTTGCCCCGCTGGCCTTTTTACTGGGTGTCCCCTGGGAAGAAGCAACACTGGCCGGCTCATTCATTGGCCAAAAACTGGTTGTTAATGAGTTTGTCGCCTATATCAACCTTGCGCCCTATATTGAAGGCGAGCAGATGGTCGCAGCCACTGGCCAAGCGATGACCGCGCACACCATGGCGATTCTTTCCTTTGCCTTGTGCGGCTTTGCAAATTTATCCTCTATTGCGATTTTGCTCGGCGGCCTGGGTAGCATTGCCCCCTCGCGGCGCAAGGAAATCGCCCGCTTTGGCGTCAAGGCGGTATTGGCAGGCACCTTGTCTAACCTGATGTCGGCCTCTATTGCAGGCTTCTTTATCGCCCTGAGCAGCGTAGCTTCTTAACGTAACCGTCAACGATTACGCGGGCGCTGCTGTCATATACAGTAGTGCCCGTTTTTTTCAGTCGTTCTTAAATCCTAATACTGTGCGAGATGTCCATGACCGCTTCGATTAACATCACCCTTGCTGCGCGCCAGGCGCTTTCACTGATGGACTTGACCAGTCTCAACGATACCGACACCGATGCGTCCACCGAATCGCTGTGCAAAAAGGCAAAAACCCCCTTTGGCTACCCGGCGGCGGTATGCGTATACCCCCAGTTCGTCGTGACCGCGCGTCGCGCCCTCACCGCCCACGAGCTCAACGGTGACGTCAAAATTGCCACGGTCACCAACTTTCCCCACGGCGGAGACGACATCATGGGCGCCGCCCGCGAGACCCGTGAAGCCGTCGCGTCCGGGGCAGATGAAGTCGATGTCGTTTTCCCCTACCGCGCCCTCATGGCGGGCGACGAAGAGACCGGCCGCGAGCTGGTGGAAATGTGCCATGCGGCCTGCGGTGGCCAGGCGCTGTTGAAAGTCATCATTGAGGCCGGCGAGCTTAAAGAGCCTGCGCTTATCAAGCGGGCAAGCGAGCTGGCCATTGAAGGCGGCGCCGACTTTATCAAGACCTCAACCGGCAAGGTGGCGGTCAACGCAACGCTGGAATCCGCCGAGATCATGCTCCAGGCGATCAAGGAAAGCGGCAAGGATGTCGGGTTCAAGGCGGCAGGTGGCGTCAAGACAGCCGAAGAGGCCGCCGAATACCTGGCTCTCGCCGCCAACATCATGGGGGACCAGTGGATCTCGCCACGCCACTTCCGGTTTGGTGCGTCCAGCCTGCTGGGGGACTTGCTCAATACCCTGAGTGGCAACCCGCAGACCGCGTCGCTCTCGCGTAATGACGGAGGCTACTAACATGCTCCCGCAAGAACTGATTCGCCTCAAGCGCGATAACCAGCCGCTGCCGGCAGAAGAAATCAAGGCCTTTGTTCAGAGCATTGCCGATGACCGTATCAGTGATGCCCAGATTGGCGCCTTTACCATGGCGGTGTTTTTAAACGGCATGAGCCGTGAGGAAGTCGTCGCGCTGACCACCGCCACCCGTGACTCCGGTCACGTCATGCAATGGGATTCGCTTGACCTGCCGGGCCCGATCGTCGACAAGCACTCCACCGGCGGCGTGGGTGACCTGGTCTCTCTGGTACTCGGCCCCTGGGTCGCCGCCTGCGGCGCTTTCGTACCGATGATTTCCGGCCGCGGCCTGGGCCACACCGGCGGCACGCTGGACAAGCTGGAATCCATTCCCGGCTATAACCCCTACCCCGCCCCGGAGCGCTTCGGCGATGTGGTCAAATCCACTGGCGTGGCGATTATCGGCCAGACCGGCAACCTCGCTCCAGCGGACAAGCGCATCTACGGTGTGCGTGACGTGACCGCCACAGTGGAATCCATCCCGCTGATCACCGCCTCTATCCTGGGCAAAAAGCTGGCCTCCGGCCTGGATGCCCTGGTCATGGATGTCAAAGTCGGCAGCGGCGCCTTCATGCCCACGCCGGAAAAATCCCGCGAACTGGCCAAGAGCATTGCCAACGTGGCTACACAGGCGGGCACACCTACCACCGCCCTGCTCACCGACATGAGCCAGCCGCTGGCTCCCTGCGCCGGTAACGCGGTCGAAATCGTCGAAACCCTGGCGCTATTGCGCGGCGAACGCTCCAACAGTCGGGTGATGCAGGTAACCCGCGAACTGGCGGTGGAAATGCTGATGGCGGGCAAGTTGGTCAATAGCCGCGAGGAAGCGCTGACCAAGCTTGAAAAAGCCCTCACGTCAGGTGCGGCGGCCGAGGTCTTTGCCCGCATGGTGAGCGAGCTTGGTGGCCCTGCCGACTTCATGGAGCGCTCGGATCACTACCTGGCCAAAGCCGACGTGGTCAAGCCAGTGTATGCCGAACAATCAGGCATCATCCAGCGCATTGACACTCGTGCCGTCGGCATGAGCGTGGTGGAACTCGGCGGGGGACGCCTGCGTAACGACGCCAACGTCGACCACAGCGTAGGCTTCAGCGACATTGCCGAAATCGGCGACCGTGTTGATAGCCAACACCCCATCGCCATGGTTCACGCCAACAGCGAAGACGCCGCCGCCCTTGCCGCCGCCCAGCTTCGCGCTGCGGTCAACTTGGGTGACGCCCCCGCGACCGCCGATACGCTACTTCAAGATACCTTCAGAGGAGAAGCCTGATGCGCCGCGCCATTGTTGTTGTCCTCGACTCATTCGGCATCGGCAGCGCGCCGGATGCCAACCAGTTCGGCGACCAGGGGGCTGACACCCTGGGCCATATTGCCGCCGCCTGCGCCCGCGGCGAAGCGGATACCGCCGAGCGCTCAGGCCCTTTGAAACTGCCCAACATGGCAAAACTCGGCCTGTTTCACGCCCACCGCGATGCCACGGGAAAAGTCGCCGAGGGCGTTGACCTGCCAGATACGCCGACAGGTGCCTACGCCCACGCTAAAGAGGTTTCCAGCGGCAAGGATACGCCGTCGGGCCACTGGGAAATTGCCGGCGTGCCCGTTCGCTTCGACTGGGGCTACTTCCTCGATAAAACCGACAGTTTCCCGACAGAGCTGCTCGACAGGATTGTCGATGCCGCCAACCTGCCCGGCGTGATCGGCAACTGCCACGCCTCGGGCACCGAGATCATCGCCCGCCTGGGCGAAGAGCATGTCGCCACGGGCAAGCCCATCGTCTACACCTCGGCGGATTCCGTGTTTCAGATTGCCGCCCACGAGGAGCACTTCGGCCTCGAACGGCTCTATGAACTATGCGAAACCGTGCGCGGTCTGCTCGAGCCCTACAACATTGGCCGCGTGATCGCCCGCCCCTTTGTCGGCAATGACCGCGACGACTTTGCGCGTACCGGCAATCGCCGCGACTACAGCGTCGAGCCCCCCACGCCTACGGTGCTGCAAAAACTCGCCGAAGCGGGGGGCGAAGTGGTGTCGATCGGCAAGATTGCCGATATCTACGCCCACTGCGGCATTACCCACAAGGTCAAGGCCAGCGGTCACGACGCGCTGATGGAAGCGACGCTTGGCGAGGTAGCGCGCACTGCCAAGGAAACCAGCGACCGCCCGACCATGATCATGACCAACTTTGTCGATTTTGATTCGGTCTACGGTCACCGCCGCGACGTGCCGGGCTATGCGGCCGCGCTCGAGCATTTCGATGCCCGCTTGCCCGAGCTGTTCGCCGCGCTCAACGAGGATGACCTGCTGCTGCTTACCGCCGATCACGGCTGCGACCCCAGTTGGGAAGGTACCGAGCACACCCGCGAATACGTACCGGTCATGGTACGCGGCGCCGGTTTCACCCCCGGCCCCATGGGCGAACGCGGCACCTTTGCCGATATCGGCCAGACGCTCGCCGACTACTTCGCGCTCGAAGCCATGGCCGATGGCGAAAGCTTTTTATCCAGCGCCGCTTAAAGGAGAAACCTACAATGGCGACACCGCATATTAATGCTGAGAAAGGCGATTTTGCCGATACCGTGCTGATGCCCGGCGACCCGCTGCGTGCCAAGTTCATCGCCGAGACCTACCTGGACGATGTCCGCCTGGTCAACGATGTGCGCAGCATGCTTGGCTATACCGGCACCTACAAAGGCCGCAAGATTTCGGTCATGGGCCATGGCATGGGCATCCCCTCGGTCTCGATCTACGCCAAGGAACTGATCACCGACTACGGCGTTAAATCCGTGATTCGTGTCGGCTCCTGCGGCGCGGTACGCGACGACGTCAACGTCCGCGACGTGGTTATCGGCATGGGTGCGTGCACCGACTCCAAGGTTAACCGCATGCGCTTCAACGACCACGATTTTGCTGCGATTGCCGACTTCGATCTGACCCAGCACGCGGTCGCCGCCGCCAACGCGCAAAACGTGCCGGTGAAAGTCGGCAACATTTTCTCGGCGGATCTGTTCTATAACCCGCAGACCGAGATGGCCGAGATGCTCAAGCGCTACGGCATTGTCGGCGTCGAGATGGAAGCGGCAGGTCTCTACGGCGTGGCCGCGGAATTCGGCGCCCGGGCGCTGACCATCTGCACGGTATCCGACCATATTCTGAAAGGCGACTCGCTCTCCAGCGCCGACCGCCAAACCACCTTCAATGACATGATGACAATTGCGCTCGACACGGTATTACGCGACGACGCAGCGCGCACCTGAAGGCCAACACCAAGGAAATCGCCATGAGCCAAGTCGATTCGGCACTGGTTGAGACACTACTGACAGCGCTCGGCAATGCCTACGCGCCCTATTCCAGCCACCCAGTGGCCGCCGTGATGGAGTGCCCGGACGGCCAGCAGTTCGCCGGTTGCAACGTCGAAGTGGCCCACTACAAAGGGCTCTGTGCCGAAGCCTCGGCGATTTCCGCCATGGCAACCGCCGGGCAACGCGAACTTGCCAAGGTCTATGTGATGGGTCCCGGCGAGCATCTGTGTACGCCCTGCGGCGACTGCCGTCAGCGCATCCGCGAATTTGCCACGCCCGACACGCAGATCCTGGTGCTTTCTCGCGAAGGCGAGGTGCTGAAGACCTACACCATGGAAACGCTGCTGCCTGACGCCTTCGGCCCCGAGCAACTGCCGGCGCGATAACGCCCTCTGTATATCTCTAACGACCAGCCCCTTGTGGGCTGGTTTTGTGCGTTTATTGCTCGTACTCTTACGCGTACTCTTACTCTTAAGAAAACCTGATTGTACAAGACAAAATGTGCCGATTGAGAGCGCATCACACACTGGAGAACGCCATGGCTGGACTATTGCCCAACGTCGACCCCGACGGCCTGCTGGAATATTCGGTGGTCTATACCGACCGCTCGCTGAACCATATGTCGCAGCAGTTTCAGGGCGTGATGCGCGATATTTCCGCCACGCTCAAAGAAGTTTACAACGCCCATACGGCTGTCATCGTGCCGGGTAGCGGTACCTTCGGCATGGAAGCGGTTGCGCGCCAGTTCGCTGTCGACCAGCCGACGCTGGTCATTCGTAACGGCTGGTTCAGCTACCGCTGGACGCAGATTATCGAGATGGGCCGACTGACCGACCAGCACACCGTTCTGAAAGCACGGCGCGAAGCTCCCAACGACCCGCACTCCCCCTTCGCGCCGGTACCCGCCGACGAGGTTGCTGAGCGCATTCGTGCTGAAAAGCCAGCGGTCGTTTTTGCCCCTCAGGTGGAAACGTCCGCCGGGATGCTCTTGCCGGACGACTACATCCGGACCGTTGCCCAGGCGACCCGTGATGTGGGCGGCCTGTTTGTGCTCGACGCGATTGCTGCCGGCACGCTGTGGGTGGACATGCAGTCGCTGGGTGTGGATGTCGTGGTCAGCGCGCCGCAAAAGGGGTGGAGCGGCTCGCCCTGCTGCGCCATGGTGATGCTGTCGGACCGTGCGGCCCAGCGTCTTTCCGAGACGCAGAGCAACAGCTTTGCCTGTGACCTGGGAAAGTGGCACAGCATCATGCAGGCCTACGAGAACGGCGGGCACGCCTACCACGCCACCATGCCCACCGATGCCTTGCGCCAGCTGCGCGACATCATGCAGGAAACGCGTGACTACGGCTTTGGCAAGGTCAAAGAGGAGCAGCAGGCGATCGGTCGAGATGTCCGCGCCATGCTCAAGCGCCACGGCTTTGCAAGCGTCGCGGCAAATGGCTTTGAGGCCCCGGGTGTGGTGGTGTGTTACACCGACGACAGCGGCCTGGTTGGCAAGCTCGCCCGGGCTGGCGTGCAGGTGGCCGGCGGGGTGCCACTAATGTGCGATGAGGGCGACCACTTCCAGACCTTCCGGATTGGACTGTTCGGACTCGATAAGCTACACCATACCCAGCGCAGTGTTGATAGCCTGGAAAAAGCCATCGAGGCCGTCAGCTAGGTATGGAAAAGCCTGCTATCCGCGATAGCAGGCTTTTGGCAAGTCGCACCAGCCCACTAGCGAGCCGACCACAACAATCAAGGGCTACATATAGCCCACGCCACGCGGCATCATGCCCAGGTTGTTTTCAACCTGCGTCACCCCTGCAACGTTCTCTGCCACCACCGTCACGGCCTTTTTCTGTTCAAGGGATTCAACCAGCCCCCAGACTTCCACGCCGCCGCCATCGACAATCAGACTGATATTTTCGACGCGCACGTCGGTATGGCGTTCAATGTCGTTAAGGATGGCTTCGCGAATTTGTCGATCGTCTGCGGGCGACTGTGTTGGCCCCACGACGGCATTCGCAATGCCTTGCAATAAATTAGCGCGACTGACGATGCCCACCAATTTGTCATCACGCAGAACAGGCACGCGTTTGATGTGGTGCTTTTCCAGCAGGCGAGCAATGCTGTGTATTGGCGTGTTTTCCTCAATGCTCAGTGGGTTGGGCGTCATGACATCCTGAGCTTTACGACCATGGGATTTCACATAGCCGCTTGAACTTTTGCCGGCCCCCAAAAGCGACAACCAACCTGACTGGGGGTGGCCGTCATCGTCTTTTAACCGACGCATCAAATCGCCTTCGCTGACAATCCCGACCACTCTATGCTCACCATCCACCACAGGGACAGCACTGATACGGTGGCTAAGCAGCAATTGTGCGATATCGCGCACATCGGTGTCGGGCGCCACACTCACCACTTTGGGCGTCATGATATCGATAGCTTGCATGGTGCTCCTCCTGGCAACGGGCCCTTGCGACGTTATCGTCGTAGTTTGCAAAGCCCTATATCTCAGACTAGCCCGCTGCTCTTCAGTTGCCCATGCTGACGGCCATTAGTTGGCGCCTTTTTGATCTAGCGCAGTTTATTCACTGGTCTTTTTCACTGACCTTTTCTGTGCCGCTCTCCCCGACTTTTTCTACGTCGACAATCCCTGATCGGCTGACCACGACCTTCCAGCGGGCCAGGTAAGGCTGATCTTCGCTCCCGGTTTCGCGAATGACCAGGTTGAACAGATGACGACGCTCGACACTTTCACGCACGGCCTGGCCTTCTTTAAGTCGATAGACGGCGTACTTGCCCTTGCTCATCAGCCGGGTCAGCATGGAGATATCCAGCGTTAAGCTTTCCTGGGTATGTTCGTAACCACTCAGGAAGCGGGTCGGCGACATCCGAGAGCGTGAACGGTAATGCAGCACCACCTCCTCACGCTGGGCCACGGTCCGGCGACGCAACTGCTGAATTTCAGCGTCCAGGGATGAATAGCGCTTATAGTCGAACCATTCAAGTTGATGCCCCACCGACACATTGCGGTTGGGGTCGACGTACTGGCGCCGCCACTTAGGCCGTCCACGGCGCAGCCAGCGCCATAGCGTGTTACGTAAATCGTCTTTGAAGACTTCGCGCATGGCATAAAGTACGGCCATGGCAATCACAAACAACGCGGTAATATCGCCGAGGGTATCGCGCAGACGAAGTACGCCAAACGAAACAAAGGCCATCACCACAGCCGTCGCCAAGGCTTTGACGGCTTTTTGCTCACCTCCGCCCAACTCCTGGGGTCGCTGCTTGAGGGTAATGGGATATTCGATCAAGCGCCGCAGCAAACGCATTTTATTCGACATGCGGGTAGGGTCAGCCATCACCCGTTCGGCGTTGTATTCCTGCTCGCGCCGGTAGGCTTCTTCACGCTGGCAAATCGCCACAAACCGGTGACGGATAGGGGTAAACTCACCGCCCCTGGGCATGTGAGCCACCAGCGCCAATAACTGCTGTTCGGTAAACCACGACAGATAATTATCAATGTTGGTGAAATACTTGGTCAGTCGTTCATCCCGGGGCGGATGGCGACGCAGGCGCCTCAGAATGCTTTCACTCAAATCACTGGTTTCCTGCAGCTGGTCACGCAGACGATCGGCGCTTTCCTGGTCGACCTGATGTTTATCTTCGCTTCGGCGTATATCCCGCGCACTGGCCAGCATCGCTTGCGTATTGCGCTCCATGGCGCCAACGTATTGATAAGCATAAAGGCTGAGGCTTAGACGATAGGAGTCACTGCCCAACTGGTTGCGGCTCGCCAGGCGGCTGTGCACCAAGGGCAGATGATATTCGTCACTGTAGTAGGTACGCGACACTTGAATCGCCGCGTGGTAGAACGCCTCCTCCGAAATCAGCTGGGTCGAAAGGCCAAGATCCCCAGGCACGAATAGATAAATATCCAGGTTGTGAGAGGTTTCTTCCTTCAAGCGGCGTGAAATACGCAGTTGAAAGCTATTTTTACGTTCTACATTAATCAACTCACCAATCTCCTGCTTCCCTGGATACGTCAATGCGATAACATGTCATTATCTCGAACCGGTGAAGGCCTTGCCTTAAGGCACGCCTGACGCCACTATTGCCCGCTGTTCTTTTCGCTTTGGGAGCCTGTGGATGTCCATGGCCCGTTTTTCACCCTTTGAGCTGGTGCTGTTAAATAGCCGCAGCCAAGTGGATACGGCAACGCTACTATTGCTGGCTTGGGTACTTGTGAACCGCCAGCACGTGTCGGAAGGTCAGCGACGCCGTCGCCTGGCCCAGGTCACGGCGCAGTTTCGTCATGGACATGAATTGGGGCCGGTCATGAGCATTGCCCATAGTCAGGACCTTCAAGCCATTCAACTGGCCGCCGAGATTCTGCGTAAAGAGTGCTCGCAGGAGCGCAGCTTGAGTGTATTGCACCAGTCGATCACCGTGGCAACCGATGACGGAGAACTGTCGTTAGCCAACCATTATATCCTGCGCTTTCTGGCGGACTTGCTCAATGTGACCCCCACAACCCTGAGCACCTTGTTTCATGAACTAACGGGCCGGCCGTTTGTGTCTCCTGAAGATCCCAGTCGTCATGCCTACTGGCAGCATCACAATCCTGACTATTTTAACCAAAAGGCACGCGAGGCCGCTGCTGAACAGCAGGCTCGGGACGAAGCAGCACAGCAGGCCGATGAGAAACACCAGCAACGCAAACAGAAAAAACAGCGTAAGCAGCAGGAAAAGCAGCGCCAACAGGAAGAGGCTCAAGCGCGTCAGGCGCACGCCCGACAGGAACGTGAACGCCAACGGCAACGCGATGACCAGTACCGCCGCGAACAGGCTCAGCGTGAACAGGCGCATCAAGACCGGTCTCGGTACGAACGCGCCCAGGGTGAACGCCGACAGTGGCAGCGCACCGCACCTCCCCCGGACCGTACCACGCGTGCCCTGGCCGTCCTCGGGCTGCCGCCGGGGGCCAGCCGCAGCGACGTACGCCTCGCTTATCGGCGCATGGCACAGCTTCATCACCCGGATCGTTTTTTTACCGAAAGCGAGCATCAGGTGGCGCTTGCCTCCGCACGTTTCCAGCGGATCAAAAACGCGTATGATTACCTGATGCAAACCTACTAAAAGACGCAGCAGCGACAGACGGAATAACCACAAAACTATGCGCGATTTGTATCAACGCCTATCACTTTCACCAGAGGCAAGTGAGCACGACATCCATAATGCCGTGATGCGCTGCCCCAACAGTGCCCTACGCCAGGACGCTGAGAGTGTTCTCGCGGTCAACGAGCACCGTGAGGCCTACGATACGTTACACCACACGCTCAACGATATTGGCTGCCTGCGTGCGCGACTTGGCTTGACCCACGGAGCGCACTGGCAAGGCGATGTGGCCAACGATTTTTCGCTGCCACCCGATCATGCCATTTCGCGCCACGATGAAATGGTCGACCGCGTCAGCAACGCGGTCTCACTGTACAATCACTGGCGGCGCTGGCGAGGCCCATGGCTACTCGTCACCGTGTTCGCGACCGGGGCCGGTCTCGGCATCATAATGGGATTTGCCCTCTGCATGGGGCTTGCCGCGGGATAGGCGACGGTTCTCATCACCTCCCTTGCGCTGTCGTTCATCTTTCCTGATTTCGGCTTTGGTCGGCATCGGTGCGGGTTTGGGTGGTGTCGGCCTTTCTCTCCCTCCTGATGTCTCCTCAGGGTCACTGACGTCCTCATTGGAGTGACGCTCGTCGGCTGAGTCACCGTCACCCTGCAGCCTCATGTCCACGCTGCCACCCGACGCCGAAGAACCACCTGCCAGACCTTCCATGCTGACGCTCAAACGTGGCACGCCCAGGTCGACCCCGTCGGCTTCCATGCGTTGTTTCAACATCAGGTTAAAGGCGCGGGCTACGTCCCATTGCATTTCGGGTGCGGTACGGAACCGCATGCGCAAGATAGCACCACCATCGTCAAAACTGTCGATTCCCTGCATCTCAAGCGGCGACCAGATATGGTGGCGCATCATCGGATCCTTGCGCAGTTCCTGGGCGGTTTCCTGCATCAGATGGATGGCATCGTCTATGTTCATGTCGTGGGGAATACGGATACGCATCAGCGCAATACCGAACTGCCGGGACATGTTGTGGATCGATTCAATGCGGCTGAACGTGATGATATGCACAATGCCGTCAAGGTCGCGCAGCCTTACCGTTCGTAGAGTCAGGCCTTCTACCGTGCCCATGTGGCCGTTGATTTCGACAAAGTCGTCCACGGCAAGGGAGTCTTCAATCAGGATAAAAATACCTGTGATCAGATCCTGAACCAGCGTTTGCGCCCCAAAGCCGATCGCCAGACCGATGACACCGGCACCCGCCAACAGCGGCGTCACGTTAACGCCCAGATTGGCGAGTCCAGCAATAACGGCAATAATCAGAATCGTGATGAATATGACGTTGCGGATCATCGGCGTGATGGTTTGCGCACGCGCCTGATTGACCCGTTTACCGCGGGAGCGCGTTGATGAGATCAACGCGCGCTGAATGGCCGTATCGGCAAAAATCCATACCAGCCACGCCAGCAGTACGGTTCCGCCCAGGCTCACCAGGGCTGGGCCAAGCTGGGCGCCCGCCAGGCCGCGCTGGCCCAGGCCAAACATCGAGCTACCCCATACCTGCATCGACAGTTCAGCAAAGACCACCCAAGCACAAATGTGTGCCAGCACGAATCCAAAGCGCTCAAGCCGCTTTCGGTACTGACTCTGCCGACGGCGACGGTGGCGGCGCTGACCCAAGCGCTCAGCTTGACGACGCAGCAGGCCAGTCACAACCAGTGTCAGTACCAGCAGGCTCGCCGAAATGATCGACCTGGCAAGTGCCGTGCCCACATCGCCAACGGTAATAAAGATCGCCAGCAAAGAGCCACCTACCAACAGCAGCGCAGGGATATGCCACAGCCCACCGAGCGCGCGAATCATCTCCACAGCAGTGTTTGCATCCCGCCGTTGCTTGTAGGGGCGGTTACAGATCAGGTGACGCACTGGACGTTTGAATTTGATCACGAAGCGGGCCGAGATCAACGCTGCCAGCATATTGGCCAGTACGGAAACCAGGCTGGAAAGCTCGTTGCCCAGCATTTCGACAATGCGGGTCGAGTTCACCGCATCGCCCAGTGCGATCAGCGCACCAATGACAAACAGGCCTCGCAGAGCACGCTGATGCAGCAGTTGCACGGCCGTAAACCGATGCCCACGGCTGAAGAAGGCCACGACGGTTTCAAACACCACCGAGAGCAACCGACCACAAACGCAAATATAAGCCACGACCAACACCATGGTCCGGCCTGGGCTATAAGCCATCAACTGGCCGATCCCCAGCGTAATCGCAAACGCCAGTATCCAGGGCAGGATGCGCCGAAAGAAGTGCACGACCATCAGCCAGCCTTTCGGGTCGCGGGGCAAATCAAGCGGCCACTCGCGGCGATTGGCGATCACCCTTCCTGCACCAATCATGGATACCAGCAGTCCCACCCAGACCACAGCAAGGACCGCGCCTTCGGCCACCGCACGAATCATCTCGCCGCGACTGGCGCTACTGGCCACGGCTTGCAACCCCTCGCCGCCGTTGACCAGTTGACGTTGCCACTCTTCTATTGGTGAACCACCCGCCTGAGCCTGCTCACCGATGTCGGTAAGCGTATCCGCAAGCGCCCCCAGTACCCCCTGGCGAACGACCCCATCATCATTACTGGCTTCTTCCGTCGTGGTTTGCAGTTCACGCAGCGAGTTGATCAATTCGCTGCGCCGCTCTTCGTCTTCAAGCATTGAAATAACGTCATTCAGCGATCCCTGGAAGTCTTCGCTGTTAACATCGTTCTGCTCTTCCGAGTCACCGCCACCGAGGCTTGGCAGCGAGATCGCTTGCGCGTGAGCGTGGGACGTCATGACGCCCATCAGTACAATGAAAACCAAACTAAGAACGGTATTGATTAGCCAGTGCGGTCGCACATGTTACTCCTGAACCAAGGCATCAAAAGGCAATGCCGCATAATTATCCCTCTAAAGGGCTCGCTGAGCGAATATTCTCAGCCCTCGGACGTGACTATGATAGGCTGAGCACATAAATCGTTCACCTCACAGGATGCCGAGATGACGTTAGAAGCGCCACCTAATGGATGGAACTCAAAGGGCAAAACTCGCCAGGTCGGTGTCGAAATCGAGTTTGCCGGTCTGCCCCCACGCGACACAGCCCTGATCGTGCGCGAGCTGTTTGGTGGTGAGCTTAACGTGGTCAGCCCTCATCGGCTACTGGTCGAAGGCACCCGTTGGGGCGAATTTGGCATTGAGCTGGATACCCAATATGCGCACCCTGACCGGGCACTACTGGAGGAAATCCACGAGCAGGACAGCGAATGGTCGCGCCAGCAACACCAACATCGCCTGGAGTTCCACCGTAAAACCCGCGAGTTGATTGGCGATATGGTGACGGGCCTGGTGCCTACAGAGATCGTTTGCCCACCGGTGCCCTGGAACGAGCTTGACGAGCTCGATACGCTGTTTGAGGCATTGCGGACGCACGGGGCCAAAGGCACGGATGCCAGTTTACTCTACGGTTTTGGGTTACACCTCAACCCGGAAGTTGAGCGCGAAGACGTGGATTACTTGCTGGCGATGCTACGCGCCTACCTGCTCCTGGCAAGCTGGCTGCGCAGCGAGATCAAGGTGGATATCACTCGCGAAGTGCTGCCCCACGCCAATCCCTTCCCCAAAGAGTATGCACTCAAGGTATTAAACCGTCAGTACACGCCGGATATCGACACGCTGATTGATGACTATCTGCACTACAATCCCACCCGTAATCGGGAACTGGATTTACTGCCACTGTTTGCTTACCTTCGCCCTGACCACCCGCACAAGCTGTTGCATAGCGAGTTGACCAAACCGCGACCAACGTTTCATTACCGGCTACCTAATGCCCAGCTTTCGGAGCCCCATTGGGGAGGCGTCACGGAATGGAATCGCTGGGTCGCCGTGGAACGTTTGGCAGCCTCCAGGGAAAACCTTGATGCGCGCTGCGACCACTATATCGCCCAGCATAACCGGCCATTGATCACTCGCCTGGCAAGCCGAGCCAAGCGATGGTGGAGTGAGCACGCTTCAACGAAGCGCTGATAGTTTTAACCTCGGGGTATTCCTGTTCAGTCCTTCACGTCGACTATTCATTCACATTGACTATCCATTCACATTAACCAAGAGTGCCGTTGCATGGCCCGCCCGTTAATTGGCATTACTACTTCAGATGCAAAAAGCCAGCTTGCCTGGTGTTTCGACTGGTTTGCGGTCTGGCGTCATGGTGGCCGACCGCTGCGTTTATCGCCTGCCAGACCTCTGCCCGATGATCTTGACGGACTTATCATCGGCGGTGGTGATGATATTGAAGCCTCACTCTATGGTGGTGAGGTGCAGTTGGACGTCCGTTTGGACCCTGCCCGAGACGAACTGGAGCTCAGACTGCTGAAGCATTTCATCCCGCGAAACACCCCCGTACTGGGTATTTGCCGGGGCGCTCAACTGATCAACGTGCACCTGGGGGGAACCCTGGACCCGGATATTTACACGACCCATGAAGGATTGAAGCGTCGACGCACGGTGCTGCCGCGCAAGACCGTCGATATCGTGGGGGCCAGTCAGTTGCACCGCTTGCTCGGCGTTACCTGGTGCCGCGTCAACAGCCTGCACCACCAAGCCGTCAATCGGGCAGGAAAGGGAATCGACATTGTCGCCCGCGACCGCGATGGTCTGGTTCAGGGTATTGAGTCCCGGGACCACGATTTTCTGCTTGGCGTGCAATGGCACCCTGAATGGCTGGTTTTCAACCGCCCCCAACAGCGTTTAGTTCGCGCACTGGTGGCGGCGGCAGAGCGCCGTCAGGCCACTATCAAGCGTTAAGCGCAGCTAGCGCCGCGTCGTAATCCGGCTGGTTTTTCAACTCACTGACCAGCTCGCTGTGCAACACGCGGTTATCGGCGTCCAGCACCACGACGGCCCGGGCACACAGCCCTTCCATAGCGCTATTGCACAACGCAACGCCCCAGGCTTCCTGAAACTCGCGATGGCGGAAGGTGGACAGCGTTTCGACATCGTCCAGGCCTTCCGCGCCGCAAAACCGCTTGGCGGCGAAGGGCAAATCGGCAGACACCACCAACACCACGGTGTTTTCAAGCCTGGACGCCAGCTCGTTAAACTGCCGGGTCGACATCGCGCAAGTCGGCGTATCGACGCTGGGAATGATGTTGAGAACTTTGCGTTTACCTTGATACGTATCAAGGGTGACATCCTGAAGCTCACTGTTGGTGAGCGTCATGGCAGGCGCCACTTCGCCTGGGGCTGGCAAACGGCCGGCAACATCCATCGGCTCACCGGCACGGGTAATCTGTTGCATATCAGACTCCTGAACGTAGTATGGGATGCCTATACTGCATCCTAAACGGAAATTATCCTAGCTGGTTTGTTACACGCCGCGCCAAGACGAGAGCCATCATGCCTTCTTTAGTGATTCTTAAAACCGGTGATGCCTTCCCGGAAGTGGTTGAACAGCACGGTGATTTTGAGCAGCTTTTTATCCAGCAACTGCGCGAGGCGCTACCTGACGACCTGACATTAAGCGTTTGGGATGTACGGGAGAAAACACCAACGGCGTCGCCCGCCTCGTTTGCCGGTGTGGTCATCACCGGCTCGCACAGTATGGTGAGTGAAGCACCGCCATGGAGCGAGGCGCTAAAACCCTGGCTCAAGCAGGCGCTGGCCGACGACGTGCCAATGCTCGGCGTGTGTTACGGGCACCAGCTCATGGCAGCGGCCTTTGACGGCGTCAGCGACTTCCACCCCGCCGGTCGGGAGTCAGGCACACATCGGCTAAGGCTTACCCAGGCCGGTCAGCAGGATCCTCTCTTCAGCCAGTTGCCCGCGTCCTTCACGGCGCATCTCACCCATGCGCAATCAGTGATGCAGTTGCCACCCAACGCCACGGTGCTCGCGCATAACAGCCACGATGCCCATCAGGCACTACGCTATGGACCACGCCAATGGAGCGTGCAGTTTCACCCCGAATTCACTGCACCGGTGATGCGGGCGTATCTGGAGCGTCAGCGGGCAGCGCTACGCGACCAGGGCGAAGATCCCGACGCCCTGCTGAGTGACGTTCACGACACGCCAGAGGCATCAGGCCTTCTGCGCCGCTTCCTGGCGTTTGTATAGTCAATCGCGTCTTTGACCACGTCGGGAGGCCAGCCGGTCTGCCAGACGGGTGGGCTCTGGCAGCTTGGTAGCGCCCAGGCAGCGCAACACCCATAGCAAAGACGTTTCCAGTGACAGGCGATGGCCAGGCGACACATACACCGGTTTCACCTTGGCACGTGACCGTAACACCGCGCCAATCACCTCACCGCCGCGGACAGTGAGCGGCACCCAGTCGCCACGCTGCTCGCCCACCTCAGTATGGCAGCCGATAAGCCGCGACTTGGCAATGCCAATGGTCGGCGTATCCAGCCATAGCCCCAGATGAGAGGCAACCCCCAGCCGGCGTGGGTGGGCGATGCCCTGTCCGTCCACCATCACCAGTTCGGGTTGAACGGTCAGTTTTGTGAAGGCGCCAAGCGCAGCAGGGATTTCTCGAAACGACAGCAGCCCGGGGATATAGGGCATGCGGGTGGGCTCGCGGTGAACCACTTGCTCTATAACGCTTAAGTCAGGCGCAGTATCAGGGTCCCACTTGAGCACCACCACCGCTGCCCGGGTTGTTTCACCGCCATCCTCAAAACCGATATCCACTCCGGCAATATGGCGTACCGTATCGAGTCGGTCGGTCAGCTCAAGCCGCTTTGCCAACTCCGTCTGCAGCGCCACTGCGTCCTTGGGCGCCAGGCTCCATTCATGCAGTGATGCAAGCATGGTTTCCTCCTTGGGCGGGTGAGCGGTGAATATAACAAAAAACGCCCCCGCGCCTGGGAAGGCACGGGGGCGTCGGATGTCACCAGTGACCGCTAAGCGGCGACTGATGGCGCCTTAGGCGCGTTCGCGGCGACGAACCGGCGCATCACCTTCGTCACGGCGACGGCGCGGAGCACGCTCTGGGGCGCTGTCTTCGCTGATTTCCAGCGGACGGCCGGATACGCGAGCACGCGCCATCTTGGTCAGGATTGAAGACGGCAAACCGCTTGGCAGTTCAACTACCGAGAAGGCATTACGGATATCGATACGGCCAATACGCGCGCCTTCGATGCCACCTTCGTTAGCCAGCGCACCGACCAGTTGACCGGGCTTGACGCCGTCTTTATGGCCGACAGAAACGCGGTAGCGGGTCATGCCTTCGCTGGGCGTGCTTGAACGCTCACGGCGAGCACCCGGCTTGCCGCCAGACGCGCCATCACGTGAAGGCTTCTCTTTGCGCGGTGCCTGCAGGCGACCAATAGGCGCTTCATCAGCGCGGGCCATGGCAGAGAAGGCACAGGCCAACTCGACCGGATCATGGCCTTCTTCTACCAGACGCTCGATCAGCGCACGCTGTTCTTCTGCCCCTTTGGTTAACGAAGCAATGACGCGCTGATGGAAAACTTCATCACGGTGCGCACGAATAGCAGATTCGTCAGGTAGCGGCATTTCGGTCATTTTCTGGCCGGTTGCCTGCTCCATCCAGCCCACTTTGCGTCCTTCGCGGAAACCGGCAAAGGTAATGGCGATACCGCTGCGGCCGGCACGGCCAGTACGACCGATACGGTGGGTATACGCTTCCGCATCCTGGGGAAGATCGTAATTGATGACGTGGGTGATCCGCGCTACGTCCAGACCACGTGCGGCCACATCGGTGGCGATCAGCACGTCGACCTTGCCACGCTTCAAACGGGTGATGGTGCGCTCACGCAGGCTCTGGTCAAGGTCACCCGAAAGGCCTGCCGCATTGATACCGCGCGCCGTCAACTGCTCTACGAGGGTGGTACAGGCGGCACGGGTACGGACGAAGACAATGGCGCCATCGACCGGCTCGACTTCGAGAATACGCGCCAGGGCTTCAAGCTTGGCGCCACCGTCAACACGCACGATGCGCTGCTCGATGTTTTCACCCGTCGTTGTGCCTTTCTCGATCGCGACTTTAACCGGGTCGACCAGATAGCGGTTAACAATACGCTCGATTTCAGTCGGCAGGGTCGCGGAGAAGAACACGCGCTGCGCATTTTTCGGGGTATCGGCAACCACGCGTTTTACGTCGTCGATAAAGCCCATACGCAACATTTCGTCCGCTTCGTCCAGCACCAGCGCAGAAAGACCGTCAAGTTTCAGACTGCCGCGGTCGAGATGGTCGATAATCCGACCAGGGGTGCCGACAATAACCTGGGCACCGCGCTTCAGCGCGCCGAGTTGCTCACGGTACTCTTGACCGCCACACAGGGTAGCAACTTCGAGGCCTTTAAGGTTTTGGCCGTATTTACTGAACGAGACAGCCACCTGCTGAGCAAGCTCGCGAGTCGGTGCCATGACCAACACCTGAGGCTCACGGCGCGTCAGTTCCAGACGCGATAACAATGGCAATGCAAACGCAGCGGTTTTACCGGTACCGGTTTGCGCCTGGCCCAGCATATCCCGCCCTTCGAGCAACGCAGGAATGGTCTGCGCCTGAATGGGTGAGGGAGTTTCGTAGCCCTGAGATTCAACAGCCGTCAGAACGGCAGGCAATAGAGCAAGATCGCCGAAGCTCGGCGAAGCGACAGAAGTCGAGGTCATTAATCACACCTTGGTAGGCCGGTTGTTCCGGCAAAAAACATCGTAAGCGTCTCTGACTCGTTAATGATGCGCACGTCAAGGCAGCATCAAAGAACATGGCTCCGCATAGCGGATATCGTCATCGGTGGAGTCGGAGACGCCGGTCGCACCCAGCATCCGGATTGGCGCTTTGATAGCGGTTCAATCCGCCGTGGCGACCTTGTTGCGCCGATTTCACCCGTTTGGTGAAATACTGGAGGCGCGCCATCTTCACAGCAGTCAACATCTGGCGTTAGCAAGATGTTCCAGCAAACGTTGCTTCGTAGGGAGCGGTTCTTGGGAACGACTCGTGACTACGCAGGCAAACGCTTATCGTCGTGATGGTGGGGTCAGCACATGCGAGGAGTGCGCATGCTAACACCGCCTTCGGTACCTGACCAGTCATTTCAGTGTTTTTTCGTTCGCTGCCTCCTTGCACCATGCCATATTTCGTCTAGCCTAATGGGTGCCTTATCAATTTCATGGCACCTCAAGGAGTGATTCGATGAACTGGGATCAAGTCGAAGGAAGATGGACCGAAGTGAAAGGCAAAGCACGCGCCAGCTGGGGCGAAATCACCGACGATGAACTTGATCAGATCGCCGGCAAACGTGACCAATTGGTGGGCAAGCTGCAGCAAAAATATGGCTTGGAAAAGGAAGAAGCCGAGCGCAAGGCGGACGACTGGGCCAATTCCCTGTAATCGTTCAACGCGCCAATATATTCTCTCAATATTCTGTTGCCTGTCGCCTAGTCGACACGGCTACCCAACCAGATATTGAGGTTCGTAGCCACAAGGAGAGATGCTATGCGTAAATCAATGATCACCACTGCCGTCAGTGCAGCCCTACTCAGCAGTGTTGCCCTCAATGCCAATGCTGCTTCAGACGAGCCACAAGGCATGTATTCCGCCGACGACATCATGGATGCGAGTGTTTATCTCGAAGGCAATTCCAATGAAGAAATCGGTGATGTCGACGACATTCTACTGAACGAAGATATGCAGGTAAGCGCCCTGGTCGTCGAAAGCGGCTCTGTCCTCGGCCTGGGCGGTCGCGAAATAGTCGTCGACACTGACTACTTCAGCCTGGAAACCGATACTGGCGGTGACGAAACCGAGCACCGTGTCCTCATCAGCGCCTCGGAAGAGGAAGTAACGTCGTTCCCGACTTATGACCGCGACTGGTGGGAGCAGACCAAGGCAAATGCCCGTGATGCTTGGCAAAGTACCGAGGAAGGGGTTCAAAGCGCCTGGCAAACAACTCGCGAGGCCATTGATCCTGACGAAGAAATCAACGAAGAGTAACTTCAGCGTTGATATCGTAGATTCCCTTTTAGGAATAACGTCAAAAAAGCCACCGCGAGGTGGCTTTTTGATTTCCAGACGTTTGATCAGGCCTTGCGGCGTATCCCCTTCCCCGATAACCGCTCGCGATCATGGGGACGATCGAAGTTCAACGCTGGCCCAACCGGCACGATACGCGTGGGGTTGATGGTGTCGTGACTGTAATAGTAGTGGCGTTTGATGTGGTCCATGTTGACCGTTTCGGCGACGCCCGGCCACTGATAAAGCTCGCGCACATAGTTGGCTAGGTTAGGAAAGTCCTCGATGCGCTTCACGTTACACTTGAAGTGGCCGTAATACACTGCATCGAAGCGTATCAAGGTGGTGAACAGTCGAATATCCGCCTCGGTCAACCACTCACCTGCCAGGTAACGATGCTGTGCCAGACGCGTTTCCATACGTTCCAAGGCATCGAACAGCGCCTGTACATGTTTTTCGTAAACGCGCTGTTCGGTAGCAAAGCCTGACTTGTAAACACCGTTATTGATGTGGTCATAAACGTCGGCATTGACCTCGTCAATGACATCGCGCAGATCATCAGGGTAGAAATCCAGGTCATTGCCGGTCAACTCGTCAAAGGCGCCGTTAAGTATACGCACCAAATCGGCCGATTCATTATTGACAATCGCATCACGCCGCTTGTCCCAAAGCACAGGGACGGTAACGCGCCCGGTGTAGTGGGGATCGGTCATTGTATAAAGCTGGCGATGAAACTCGACCCCATTGACAGAGTCGCCGCTGGCACCTTCGTCTTGATGATAGGTCCACCCTTGATCAAGCATCAACGGGCTGACGTGGGAAGTCCCGATAATCGACTCAAGTCCCTTTAGAGCGCGCATGATAAGCGTACGGTGCGCCCACGGGCAGGCTAGCGATACATAGAGATGATAACGGTTCTTTTCAGCCGGGTAACAGCTACCTTCAACACCTGGATGATCGCCCACCCAGTCGCGCAGCTGGGCGGATTCGCGCACGAACTCCCCCCCATGTTTCTTGGTGTCGTACCACTGGTCGTGCCATTCGCCATCAATCAGCAGCCCCATGGTGTATCTCCTCAAAGCGGTTAGCGTCGATTCAGCATACGCTTGGGGGTACGCGACTCAAGCGGATGTTTTAGCGCTATTCATTCGACGCAATCGAATCCTCGGAAGCACACTCACGTACCGCCTGGCGCAACGCTGCAGCCATGGCATGAGCCGCCGGGCCAGCACGGTCCTGATCACGAAAAATTAATTGGATAGGGACTTCCCGAATACTGCCCGCTGCCAGTGGTAATGGCTTGAGCTGGCCATCACGGAGTTCTTGTTCGATACGCGTTTCTGGCATCCAAGCAAAACCAAGGCCCCGCTTGAGCATATCGAGCGAGGTATTCAGGTGGCTGACCGTCCAGCGCTGTTCGGCTTTCAACCAACCAGCGTTAGTCGATTGGCGAAGCGCGGAATCCCGGACGACTAGCTGACGGTGCTGGGCAAGGTCGCGCAGATCCAGCGATCTACCCAATCTGTGCAGCGCATGAGCGGGATGGGCGACGGCAACAAACTTCACCATCACCAGCGGCTCCCCAAGAAACCCTTGCGCCTCAATACCTGAAATCACCAAGTCCGCGCGGCCATCGTATAGCATTTCAATGCCGCCATTTAAGACGCTTTCAAACAGTTGTACCCGTACCTGGGGATAGGTTTCAGAAAAACGCTCCAGCGCTTTCGCCTGGGCGCCAGCAGGAAACACCTGATCAATTGCGAGAACAACTTCCGCCTCCAGTCCGGCTGCCAACCGCGAGGCCACATCTTCCAGCGACTCAGAACTTTCAATCAACTGACGTGCCCGGCGCAGCAGTAACTCGCCGGCCTCCGTCAGCCGGACCTGGCGCCCTACCGGTTCAAGCACCTGAACCCCTAACTGCTCTTCCAGTTTATGTACCGCATGGTTCAACGTTGAGGGACTTTTATGCACGGCCTCGGCGGCCCGAGCAAACCCTCCATGGTCAACCACGGCGGCTAACATCTGCCACTGTGCAAGTGTTACCCGAGACATTTCGATTTCCCCGACGCAAAACAGCGAAACAATCGCCAAACTTTCGATAAAACCATAGTGCCAGCTTATGGCCCGGATTACCGTAACCCGAACCAACTATTCTGCAAGACGCTTTCTACAAGCCCCTTACCTGAAAGCCCCTTCAGGTGACGCAATAGCTTGTCGTCGGGCAGAGCAACTTATGGAGTTATGGAGAGATTTTAGCGCCAATATTAGTTAGACATCACTTATATAGATACTTTACAAAAAGCCAAATACAGCTATGCTTTGCTTGCTAAGCACATGGAAGCTCGCAAAATTTTTTCACTCTATAAAGCTTACAACAAGGATGTTTATCGCCTAGCATTACATTTGTTAGCAAACAGTGTTCAAAAAACTGTAGAATCTGCTATGTTCTTGCGCGATTGGGCGTAAGTTCCCTTTATGTATGGATATACAGTCTAGGCACCCCCGCTATCATGGGTTATGGTTCATGGGTTTATTCGCTTTTGTTACTTTAAAATCACGAACTCGGCGGTCTATTTACCCATGTTGCGAATCCTTCATTCTCTGCCCCGCACGCATAAATTGTTATTGTTACCGGTAGCCACCATGGTTACGGTGCTGGGCACACAAAAATTGTTAACGACATACAACGAACTGAATCAACCTGACGCTCCAATGGAGAGCGTTCTGGTCCCTCTTCCAAGCGATTCTACCCCTGGCGTCCCCGTGCTTCATAAAGAACGCACCCCGGTGGCTGATGCCATCGACCGCGCCTCCCGCGCCCTTGATGCCACTCGCGATAACATACCGCTGAGCGATCTGAAGGCGACCGAGATTGTCGATCTGGACGTTATTGATGGCGCGCAAGCCGATGTAAAACTACAAACTGCAAGCGTGCCAGCTCCCTCGTCCGCTGTACTCAGCGCTTCAGACACAAGTAAGACAAATGACGTCATTCTTAATGATGGCGCGCTGCACATGGCGGTTGTGATCGGCACCCTTACCAGCGGCATGCTGGATGTCGACGACGAATCATCTACCCAGATAGCCGACGCCACGTCCTATGAAGACTATGGCGCTGAATTGTTTGGCGATGTGTCTTTCCTTGATTTGGAACTTGCCGCAGAAGAGCCGTTTGTCCCGCAGTGGGAAACCCATATCGTTGAGCCGGGAGAAACCTTTGCGGTTCTGGCCCAGAACCAATTAGGCCTGGGTTACAGCGAAGTCCTCGAGCTGCTTGACGACGTTCCCGATCCCAAAATGCTGACCCACTGGCGTGCAGGCCACAGCTTCGATTACCAGCTTGACGAAGAAGGTCGCCTGCTGTCGCTGCGTATGATGAAAAATACCCGTGAAGGGGTATTGGTTGAACGCCAAGATGACCAGTACGCCATCACCGGCATTGAGCGCAAAGGCGAGCCGGTTCAACGCCTTTACGCGGGTACCGTCAGCGGCAGCTTTGCCCGCTCCGCCCAGTCGACGGGTCTTAGCAGTAGCGCCGTTACGGCATTGACCCTACTGCTCCAGAAAAAACTCGATTTTCGCCGCGACAGCCGTCGCGGCGATCATTTTCAGGTGCTCGTCGAATCTGACATGATTGAAGGCGAAACGCTTGACTCACGTGTACTGGCGGTTAAATACCAGGGCGAACGCATGAATTTGACAGTCGTTCGCAATGCTACCGACGATAAATTCTATACGCCTGAAGGTGCTAGTCTGGACCCGGCCTTTGCACGTCGACCGTTTGAAGGCAACTACCGCCTGAGTTCCGGCTTCAACCCACGCCGTAAACACCCGGTAACCGGGCGCATAAGCCCGCATAACGGAACCGATTTTGCCATGCCCATCGGCACCCCCGTCACGGCCCCGGCTTCGGGCCGGGTCGAGAAGGTCGCCAACCATTACGCCGCCGGCCGCTATATTGTCGTTCGCCACGACAACGGCTACCGCACCCGTTATTTACACCTTTCAAGACCTCTGGTCAGCCAGGGCGAACGGATCAAAATGGGCGAGCGCATTGCGCTATCGGGCAACTCCGGCCGCAGCACTGGCCCGCATCTGCACTACGAGGTCATTGTCAACAATTCTCCGGTCAACGCGATGACCGTTGAGCTGCCTGAGAATACCAGCCTGAATGGCGATACGCTCATCGCATTTCAGCGCCAGGCCGAGCCCATACTGGCGGCACTGGATAGCGGTGAAACCGGCACTATCAGTTTGGTCGGCAACACCTCAGAAGACGACGAATAACTCTCGCGTTCCAACAAAAAAGCGCCACACACGTGGCGCTTTTTTTATTTCCTTACTCGGCAATCGGCCGCTTACAGGGTCATTAACCCGATAGCTGCATGGGTTGGCTAAGTGCCGACTCCACGGCTGCGTCGTGGCCGTATATATCCGGCCGAAACTCGACCTCGCCCTCAGCATTCGGCCAAGCCGTCAAATAATGCAGCGCAATGGGCACGCGACGCGGCAAGCTGAGCTGCCGATCGCTTTGACTACTGGCCACCAAGCTCGCCACCTGTGCCGAACTGCCGGTATCCTCTAACAACAGCTGGGCAAACTGGGTAACACCCTCAACCCTGACGCAGCCTGAGCTGAGCGCGCGCTGATGCCGCTGAAAAAGCCCCTGGGCTGGGGTATCGTGCAGATAGATCATATGGTCATTGGGAAAGCGCACGACGATGCTCCCCAATGGGTTCGCGCTACCTGCTACCTGGCGCAGCATGACACTGCCCGGCTGCTGCCAATCGACCTCCTCAGCATTCACCGGGTTACCGTCAAAATCAACCACCTGAATATTTTCCTCGGCTAGATAGCCCACGTCCTCACGAACACGCGGTAATACGTCCTCACGCATGATCGTCGGCGGGATGGTCCAGCTTGGATTTAACGTTAGATGAGTAATCGCCGATTGAATCACCGGCGTTGCACGCTGGGGGGAACCTACCACGACGCGGGTCTGCCAATGCTCGCCGCCTGGCCGATTGTAATGCAAGCGGTAGCCGGCAAGGTCGACCCACACCCTTGGCGCATTGTCCGGCTGAGATCCCATCCAGCGCGCACGCTCAAGGTTCACCTTGAGCTGTTTGGCCCGCAATGACAGCGGGACGTTAAGCGCGCGTCGGGTTTGTTCGCCGACCACGCCATCTTCCTGAAGCAGATGGCACCGTTGAAAACGTTTGACGGCCGCCGCCAGCGGCGCATCAAAATGTCTTTGATCAGGGGTGTCGACGTCTACCAGCGGATAAGCCTGCGGGTTAGCCGCCAGCAGGTGAGGCTCGCCCCAGTGCGTCAGTCGACGACGCAACGTTAAAACATCATCATGTTGATCGCCAGGTCTGAGCGATTCTTCACGATGATCAAGGTAAGGCACGCTCGACTGCAATGACCGCGATTGGAAATCAATAAACGCAGCTCTTAGTCGACGGTACGCCGAGGAGTCCGGACGTGCCTGGTCAAACGCCGCCGCCATATCCATCTGATTAACGGCCTTGGCCACCGCCCCCATCGAGTAACCTCGCGATGGCCGCTCAGCATCCCATTGAGCACTTAACTCTCGGGGATTCACCTGGCCACGATTCAAATGATCAAGCGCCTGCAAAAGCGCCTGGCTCGCTTGCAACTCAAACGTCACCTGGGCAGACTCCCCACCTGCCTGGCTGCGCTCAAACGCTTCCATGAGCGACGCTGACGCGTAGTTCTCAGGGTTTATACCGTCCTGCTCAAGCGCATTGAGACCTGCCACAAGCGCTTCCACGCTTGCCGCCGTCGTCCATACAGGCTGATAATCGCGGTATTGATAGAAACTTTTGATCGGCAACTGTTGTTCACTCGCCGTCACACGCACTTCCAGCGTGTCGCTAATGGGTGTTGTGTCTGCACCAGCACCACCCACCGCACCTACGCTCAGGCAAAGCGCCACCCCCATCGCCCATCGTCTTAATGGCTGCCGCTCGTTCATTGCCCTCTCCTTGCGTTACTATGGCTGTCCCAATAATGTACGTACTTACTTGTTATCATAGCGCGTTAGTGACTGCCTAACCGCGTTGTACTTTTCAGTATGGACCTATCTTTCAGGATGGACTTATATGGTGCCATTTTTTTCGCCGCGTGCCTGGCTTATTTACCTGCCCGCCACGTTATTGTCACTCCCGATCCATGCCTCCAGTTTTTATAGCCACATCGATAGCGCACCGCCCAATGGCGTTCTGCCGTTAAACCACCAACTGCTTCAGCTCGCGCCAGACGCCAGTCCGGAGGCGCTTCGCCTCGCTGCTAAAGCGCTCAGCTGTCGCGACCCTCACGCCGAGCGCTTGGCGGTGATCGATTACTCTCTACCGTCAACCGAGCCGCGGCTGTGGGTGTTCGATCTGGCCCAGCACGAACTGATGTTCCAAGAGCTCGTCTCCCACGGTCAAGGGTCGGGGGACGCCCTGGCGGAGACGTTTTCCAACATCCCCGACAGCCACCAATCCAGCATCGGGCTGTTTAAGACCATGAACAGTTACTACGGCCGCAATGGCTATTCACTGCGCTTGGAAGGCCTGGAGACCAACGTTAACGACAACGCCTACGAACGAGCCATCGTCATTCACGGTGCCGACTATGTCAGCGAAGCCTTTATTGACCAGACGGGGCGACTGGGTCGCAGCCACGGCTGCCCGGCGGTTCGCGAAGAAGTCACCTACCCCTTGATCGACAGCTTAAAGGGCGACCACTATGTGTTTGCCTACTACCCTGACCAGGAATGGGTGGCAACCTCACAGGTGATCAACTGCCCCAACGCACCGTCACTTGCCCACCGTTTTTAACGACTTATACCCAGGAGGCAAGTCGATGACGCAACCTAAATCGTTAGACCTGGCATTACAGGGCGGTGGTTCTCATGGCGCCTACACCTGGGGCGTCATTGACCGCTTACTGGCGGACTCAAGGGTCGAGATCGAGGGCATCAGCGGCACCAGTGCCGGTGCGATGAACGGCGTGGTCATGGCCGACGCGCTCACCCGGGGCGATAAAGAAACCGCCCGCGAGGCCTTGCACGATTTCTGGCGGGCCGTCAGCCGAGCGGGGATGGCAAGCCCTATTCGTCGCTCACCGCTGGACAAGCTGACCGGGAACTGGAGTCTCGAACACTCGCCGGGTTATATCGCCATGGACCTGATGAGTCGGCTGGTCTCGCCCTATCAGTTCAATCCTCTCAACGTGAATCCTCTACGCAACATTGTGGCCGAACGGATCGACTTTGATCGGGTCCGCCGCTGTGAACAGCTCAAACTCTTCGTTACTGCCACCAACGTCCGTACCGGTAAGCAGCGGGTCTTTCGTCGGCATGAGATGAGCCTTGATGCGGTCATGGCCTCCGCTTGCCTGCCATTTGTGTTCCAGGCCGTTGAAATTGACGGAGAAGCCTATTGGGATGGCGGCTACATGGGGAATCCGGCGCTTTTCCCGCTGATGGAGGAATGTAGCGCACGCGATATTCTGCTCGTTCAGATCAACCCCATTCGACGAGACGACTTACCCACCACGGCGTCAGCCATCATGAACCGCCTTAATGAAATCACCTTCAATTCAGCGCTGATCAAAGAGGTGCGCATGATCGCCATGCTTAAACAGGTGCTTGACGCCCAGGGTATCGAGAACTGCTATCAGCAGGCGTTGTTCCACCGCATCAGCGGTGAAGGTGCGTTACTGCCACTGTCGGTATCCAGCAAGCTGAATGCCGAGTGGCCCTTTCTATGCCACCTGTTTGAACAGGGCCATGCCGCCGCCGACCGCTGGCTGGAAGACAACATCGACGCGCTCGGCGAACGCTCCACGCTGGATATCGACGATGTCTATCTGGATGAAAGCCCGGCGCCTGCTACAGCACCAAACTAAGCCAAACCAGGCCTGCTGATGCCCAATGATGCAGCATTAGCATGATATTTATCTTTCAACCTGTTCCTCAAACACTCTCCCTTCAATAGTAACCAACTGATTAAAATAATAAAAAATAACCATGGCAACCACTTTGCATAAATGTAAGCAGTGGTGGTAGGCGTGGACCAGGCCCAAGCGGGTACGAGTGCGTCGAACCTGACCTTCAATGAAGAAGGCATGTTCTCGTGAACCGATGACGCTGCGTGTTCACGCGCAGGGTGTTGAACTCGTAACAGAACCCGTGAGGCCATCCCATGGATATTCGCAACAAAGCCAACCGTATTCGGTTGCTCAATTTCTCTACGCCACAAATGCGCGCTTTCCATTTTTCGTGGTTTGCTTTCCATCTCTGTTTTTTTGGCTGGTTTGGCATTGCGCCGCTCATGGCGGTGGTACGTGAAGACCTAGCTCTCACCCAGACCCAGATCGGTAACACCATCATCGCCTCGGTCGCGATCACCGTCATTATCCGCCTGGTGATCGGCGTATTATGCGACCGTCTCGGGCCACGCAAGACCTATTCCGGCTTGTTGCTGCTCGGTTCCATCCCGGTGATGGGCATCGGCCTGGCCGACAGCTTTGAAACCTTCCTGCTTGCGCGCCTGGCGATTGGGGCCATCGGTGCGTCGTTCGTTATCACTCAATACCATACATCCATCATGTTTGCGCCCAATGTCGTGGGTACCGCCAACGCCACCAGTGCCGGCTGGGGGAACCTGGGCGGCGGCACGACACAGATCGTCATGCCGTTGATATTTGCCGGTATGTTGATGCTTGGAGTTAACGAGGCGTTGGGCTGGCGGTTAGCCATGGTCGTGCCAGGCGTTGTGCTGTTCTTCACCGGCATTGCTTATTGGCTATTTACCCAGGATGCGCCCGATGGCAACTTTGACGAGCTGCGCGCTCTTGGCGAGCTACCGCCCGCCAGCGGCGAAAACGGCGCGCTACAAAGCTTTACCGTCGCGGCAAAAGATATTCGCGTGTGGGCGCTGTTCGTCGTGTATGGGATTTGTTTTGGGGTGGAACTGACGATCAATAACATCGCCGCCATCTACTTTTTCGATAATTTTGACCTGACACTTGCCACCGCTGGTCTGATTGCCGGCCTGTTTGGCTTGATGAATATCTTTGCCCGTACGCTGGGCGGCATATTTTCTGACTTGTTTGCCAAACTGGGGGGCCTGAAGGGGCGCGTGCGCTGGTTACTGGTCGCTCTCATTTGTGAAGGCATCGCCCTGATCGCTTTTTCACAAATGCATGTACTAAGCCTGGCGATCGGTATCATGCTGGTGTTCAGCCTGTTTGTGCAGATGGCCGAAGGTGCGACTTACGGGGTGGTACCCTTCATCAATAAAAAAGCCCTGGGCGCGGTGGCCGGTATTGTGGGCGCAGGCGGCAACGTTGGCGCCGTCTCTGCCGCCTTCCTGTTCCGCAGTGAAAGCCTGACCTATCAGCAAGGCCTCTTCTACCTGGGGTTAGCCGTCCTGGCCTTGGCCTCGTGCGTCCTGCTGGTACGCTTCTCCGATGCGCAAGAAGCCGAAGAGGCAGCCGCCTACCGAGAGGCGGTGGGCGACGATACCGGGGCGGGTGCCCTATCGTTACGCTAAACGACGCCGATTGCGCACTTCCAGGGAAGTGCGCAATCAATGGCGGTGAGCACAAAGGAAACGCATTATGTCTTCAGCTCAACAGCTACTGTTAACCGCCAAACGCTGCGATATCGACAACCTGACCCATCTGGCGACAACCTGTGACATTGTGGGCGACATCAGCCACTTCATTCACATGCTGCAGCGTGAGCGGGGCGCGTCGACGGTTTTCCTGGTTTCCCAGGGCAGCCGCTTTAAAGAACGTCGCGCGACTTACCGCCAGCATAGCCAGGATGCCGAAGCACTGATGCGTCGTCGCCTCGAGGCATTAAGCAAGGAAGCGCGTCCCCAGGCGGCTGCGCGCCTGCTGCGCCGCATTGCCATGGTATGGGCGGCGCTGGATGAACTCAGCACGCTGCGCCACGCCATTGACACCTTAGCCATTACACCCGACGCGGCAACTCAGGCATTCAATCAATTGACCAGCGGGCTGCTGGCGATTGTCTTTGAAGCAGCCGACACGGCTGTCGACCCTGACATCACCCGCGCCCTGGTCGCCATTTTCCATTTAATGCAAGGCAAAGAACTGGCGGGACAGGAACGCGCATGCGGCGCCTTTGGCTTTACCCAGGGGTATTTTGACGATGCCCATAGTGCATTGCTTGGCCAACTGATCGACGACCAGCAGCGCTGCTTTGATACCTTTGAGGAATTCGCTTCTCCCGAAGCACAGCAACATTGGCAAGCGGAGCTGTCGCCACGCACGCTCTCAGGCATCCATCAATTGCGCGATATTGCCCGCCAGCGGGCCTCGCATCCAGACACATCGGATTCACTGGGTGAAACCTGGTATGAGCTCACCACGCTGCGCATCGACAGCATTAAAAACGTGGAAGATGCCTTCAACGCTCAGTTGACCGCCCTGTGCCATAGCAAGATACAACAAGCCAATGTCGCGCTGGAAAAAGCCAAGACGGAGCCTTGCCGTAATTCGCCGGCGCCTTGCGAGCAACTGCTCGCCTTGAGCAGCGGTGAGCCCCTGGGAGACTTGACCGCCAATGCGCTTAATTCCCCCTTGGGCCGATCATTGATCGAATTGACCCAGGCACAATCAAGCCGCTTACAGGGGCTGAGCGACGAGCTGGAAAATACGCGCAAGGCCCTTCGCGAACGCAAGCTGATCGAACGGGCGAAAGGCCTGATCATGGCCCACCAGGACATGACAGAAGAAGAAGCGTACCGGTTTCTGCGCACTACCTCGATGAATCAGAGCAAAAGCATGGCGGACATGGCGCAGTCGATTCTCGACCTATCCACCATGCTCAAGCGCAAAGAAGGCGGGCATTAACGCTTTCACCTTCTTCGTTCGCAGGCTTACGATTTGCACAACGGCGCTCAATTAGCCATGCTAGATAGGATGTTATGGTTAATCGTCAGGAGCGCAAAGGATGCATAGAAACGTCTTACTGATTACCGGTGCCTCCAGCGGAATTGGGGCTGCCACCGCCCGAGCAGCCGCCCGTGAAGGTTACAAACTGGTGCTGGCCGCCCGCTCGACTGACAAGCTCACCGCGCTTGCCCAAGAGTTAGGACCAGAAAATGTGCTGACCTGCGAGCTGGATGTCACCCAGATGGACGAACAGCGCGCCATGGTCGACGAAGCATTGGAAACCTTTGGCAGGATCGATGCCGTCTTTGCCAACGCCGGTTGCGGTGGTTCGCCGGGCGGCTTCAGTGGTGCCGATCACGAGCACTGGCAGGAAATGATCTTAACCAACGTATATGGCGTTGGCCTGACTCTCCAGGCATGCTTACCGGCACTCAAACGAAGCAAAGGCCACGTGCTGTTAACCGGCTCAGCCGCAGGCCGTGCGACCATTCCGGGTTCCATGTACAGCGCGACCAAGTGGGCCGTTACCGGCATCGGCTATAACCTGCGCGAGGAGCTACGCGGTACCGGCATGCGGGTAACGCTGATTGAACCCGGCATGGTCGATACCCCCTTCTTTGACGAACCGCCCGAACATGCGCTGGAAGACCGCGATATTGCCAATGCCGTCATTTATGCGCTATCACAGCCTGCCCATGTCGACGTCAACGAAATCCTGATTCGCCCTACCCCGCCATTGGAATAATGTGTTTTGCCGATACCCTGCCTTGTAATTCATCGATGCTGGCCGCATAACCCTTAATTAACAAGCGTGCTAATGATTCGTTCGACTCCCATGCGTCGGCATCTCATTAGCCGCCCCATCTTCCGGCCTTATAGGTGATGCATGAGCGCACTCGCGTCTACCGCGCTATCCGTACTGGACCTCGCCCCGATTCGTCAGGGGGGCAGCGCTGCCGAAACCTTTCAAGACAGCGTTTCGCTTGCCCAGCGCACCGAACAACTGGGTTATCAGCGTTACTGGCTGGCCGAGCACCACAACATAGATGGCATCGCAAGCGCTGCGACAGCGGTACTGATCGGCCATATTGCCGGTCAGACCTCGCGTATTCGCGTGGGTAGCGGTGGGATCATGTTGCCCAACCACCCGCCACTGGTGGTGGCCGAGCAGTTTGGCACGCTGGAAACTCTTTATCCCGGGCGCATCGACCTGGGCCTTGGCCGTGCGCCGGGCTCGGACGGCGCGACCATGCAGGCGATGCGCCGCCATCCCCACGCTGGCGTGGATGATTTCCCGGCCCAACTAAACGAGCTGCGGGGCTATCTGGGAGACCCTGCGCCTCACCAGCGGGTAAAAGCAGTACCCGGCCAGGGTACTCACGTGCCGATTTGGCTGCTCGGCTCCAGTGGCTTTAGTGCACAGTTAGCCGCCAAGCTTGGCCTGCCCTTTGCCTTCGCCGCGCAGTTTGCGCCAGGCTACCTGTTTGAAGCGCTGCGCCTTTACCGTGAGAACTTCCAGCCCTCGGAGCACCTGGATGCCCCCTACGCCACCGTCGGGTTGCCCGTCATTGCCGCGGAAAGCGACGCCATGGCGGAATACCTGGCAACCACGGCCCAGCAGAAATTTCTCAACCTGATCCGCGGCAAGCCAACGGTGTCGCTGCCTCCAGTGGAGCAGCTTGACTGGTCACCCATGGAGCGCGCCCAGGTCGAGCAGTTTCTGGGGGCAGCGATCATCGGTGGCCCCGACACGGTAAAAAACCAACTTGCCGACTTCCAGGAACGCACAGGGGCCAATGAGTTGATGATCAATAGTGATCTCTATGACCATCAGGATCGGTTAAGAAGTTATCAGATTGTTGCTGAAGCGGCACAATAACTGCCTACAATGGTCGGCAGCCTTGCATAGGGGCTGCTGATTTCAGCCGAGCTAACCCGAAGGATCAGGTACACAGAACCATGTCTGCGCTCACTTATTCTCCAATGTCACACGCTGACTTCATGGCGTTCTGGCCAACCTTTCAACACATTGTGGCGGCCCAGGAAACCTATGCCATCGACCCGGATATATCCGCCGAAGATGCCTACCAACTGTGGTGTAAAGCCCCACAGGCAACGCTTGCGGTCAAGGATGAAACAGGCACACTTCTCGGTACCTACTATTTAAAAGCCAATGCGGCCGGGCCGGGTGATCATGTCTGCAACTGCGGTTATATGGTGGCCCCTGCCGCGCGTGGCAGAGGCGTCGCCCGGAGCATGTGCGAGCATTCACAGCAGTTCGCTCGCGAGCTGGGTTTCAGGGCCATGCAGTTCAACGCGGTTGTCTCTACGAATGAGGTGGCGGTCGCACTCTGGCAGCGCCTGGGGTTCGCCATTGTGGGCACGGTGCCTAACGCTTACCGTCATGCCCGTCTTGGCGAAGTCGATACCCACGTCATGCATAAAACGCTTTAAGCCTTCAACGTTAACGTCACCCACGTCAAGCGCATTAATGTGGGTTGTCTATCGGCATCCTTCGTGGTTGGATAACAGTCGTTAGCTGACCTCACCCCCCGACGAGATGCCGGAATGCCCTACGCCCCCCTGCGGCTAAACCAAATATCCCTGCGTACACGTTTTATGCTGCTGATTATTGGCTTGGTGTTTAGCACGACCATCCTGCTTGGCTGGGTCGCTGCTCGACAGTCAGCTGATCAACTGGAAGCCAATATCGGCGCCTCTACGGCAGAATCGGCCTATCAGATGGTCGATAAGCTGGACCGCAGCATGGATGCCCGCATTAAGGAAGTAAAGTTACTTCTGGGCATTGAAGCACTGACCGACGGTACCGATAACGATACTCTTCGCTCTCAGTTGGAAACTCTTCAAGATAACTACAACGTGGTGTCATGGATTGGCTTTATTGACCCAGACGGCGTTGTACAAGCCGCAACCGGTGGTGTATTGGAAGGGACTTCCATTGCCCAGCGCCCGGTCTTTCAAAACGGCCGCGATGGTATGTGGATTGGCGATGTTCACGACGCCGTCTTGCTGTCGCAGCTATTGCCTAACCCGTATGGTAAAGCCATACAGTTTGTCGATATCGCCACCCCGGTCCATACCCAGGATGACACCTTGCTGGGGGTGCTGGCCGTTCACCTGAGCTGGGAATGGGCCGAGTACATTCAACGTGCGATGTTCTCGCCTGCGCAACAGCGCCAGGGCACCGAAATACTGTTACTCGCGGCCGATGGAACAGTGCTGCTCGGACCGGACGATATGCTGGGACAGCCTGTGCCGGGCCTATCCACCCTGCATTTACAGGCCAGCGCCAAGCCTTCATGGTCAATTGAGACATGGCCAGATGACCAGCGCTATGTGACGGGTGTAGCCCGCAGCCAGGGTTTCGAGGATTTCCCGGGGCTGGGATGGGTGGCTGTTAGCCGTCAGCCGATTGAGCAAGCATTTGCCCCCGTGGAAAGACTAAAACGTGTGATCATGGGCATAGGCGTGCTATTGGCCATCGTGTTTGCAGTGGTTGGCTGGTTTGTCGCGTCGCGGCTAACGACGCCTTTAACCCGTCTTTCTCACGCCGCAGACACTATCCACGATGCCAGCCAACCCACTAACGAGATTCCCCTGGAAACAGGTTCGCCGGAACTGATGCGCCTCTCCACGTCAATGCGCAACATGGTCGGACGCTTGCTCGACCAAAACCGCACTATTCGCCGCCTTGAAGACATCGCTAATAGCGACCCGTTGACCGGGTTGCCGAACCGCGCCTTCCTTGATCGTTATCTTTCGCACGCCCTGCCCGAGGCCGAGCGCCAACAGCAAAGTATTGCGCTGGTATATATTGACCTGGATGGCTTTAAAGACGTGAATGATGAGCTGGGTCACCATGCGGGCGACCTGCTGTTAATCGACATTGCCAATCGTCTGCAGGAAGTGCTCCGAGCCAGCGATGTCGTCGCTCGGTGGGGCGGTGACGAATTCGTCATGGCCTTGAAAGCCCCCGCGGACCAACTACCGACGCTCACCCAGGCGATAAGCGAGCGACTGCTTGCCTCCACTTCTCAACCAATATCGCTGCCCGAGCATCAAGCGGTGACCGTCAACTGCAGCCTGGGGGCCGCGTGGTGGCCAGAGCATAGCCATGACATAAAGGAAGTCATGCAGTTTGCCGACGCTGCCCTGTATGTTGCCAAGCAAGAGGGCAGGCATCGGCTGGTGATCCATCAGCCCTGATCATCGAGGCGGCAGCTGCGTTGCCACAATTGCTCCACGGCCTCAATGCCCATGCCGTTCAGCAGGGCCACATTACGCTCAGGTATCGCGTCGGTATCGCCATAAAACTCGATCGCCTTTTCGACGCTCTCTTCACGCAGCAGATGCACCATCGGGTAGGGTGAGCGATTGGTATAGTTGGCGGCATCATCAGCACCCGCATCGTCAAAACAGTAATCCGGATGAAACGATGCGAGCTGATAGATGCCTTCATACCCCTGGTCAATCAGGATGCTTTCAGCGAGCTCAACAAAATCCAGATAATGATCAAAGCTTTTAAATAAGGTGGGAAATACCAACAGGGTGGTTTCTGTTTCCGGGTGTTCGTCTAGCCAATGCACCTCCACCATCAGCTCTTCCAGCGCCACTTCCAGCTTTTTTGAGCGCACAACTTCAACGCGAACCGCATCCCGCGCCAGCTCGCGGCTGGCAAACGGGCATATATCGTGAACCACAACAAAGCGGTTCACCCAGTTCAATGTCTGCGCGATGACCCTGTTATCTGCATCTTGCATGCCTGTCCCGTCCCCTTCGGTAATCTCGCCGATGCCTACCATCGCCGACAGCGCAACAGTTTACACGCCATACACACTAGGCGTGTTCCTGATAGCGCTTGAGGGCCACCTGATAGGATTTATGGATATGGTCGTCCAGGAGTGCACGGGCAGCTTTACTATCACGCTGTAAGGCAAGCTCCACCAGTTCGTGATGCTGTTCATCGAGTGTTTGCCTTACCGTCGGTATTTTGGGACCGAGGCGACGGTAGCGATCGAACTGGTCGTGCAGCTGTTCGATAAAACGCAACAGCCAAACCGAGCCGCAGGGCGCCACAAGCGTGCGGTGAAACTGGCTGTGCAACACCTCCCACTCCTCGCCTTTTTCCAGCGATAAATCCGCGCGTTTCAGGCGATGGGCGGCGGCCAAAAGTTCGGCTTCCCATACGTCGTCACCGTGCTGAATGGCGCGTTCAAACGCCATGCCCTCAAGTTCCAGCCGCATATTGGCAATATCATCCAACTCGCTGCGCGATAATGTCGGTACTCTAAAGCCACGCTGATTTTCCTGAATCAACAGGCCATAGGCGGCCAGCTTGTTGAGCGCCTCGCGCAGCGGACTCAAACCAACGTGATAATGGTCCTTGAGTGCGTTGATCGCCAATTTTTCGCCCGCGACAAAGCGTCCGCCAACTAAATCTCGGCGTAGCGTCTCGTAAATGCGGCTGGATGCCGTACTGATAACCGGTTGAAGATGCTGGTTCATATAAGATCCTTTTTCATCCTGACGCCCATGCCTTTAAACGCTGGAGTTGACGCCCTGGGAAGCCCTCGCTTATATTCTATTTTATACATAATAATCGATTTTTTAACTGACAAACGATAAACAAGGGTCGACCATGCGTTGTTTCTCATCATTGACCTTGCGATGTCATCGCCCATGACGTCGTCGGCATCCTGGCAACTGTTCTGGGCATTCTTGCGCGTTGGCCTATTGGGTTTCGGCGGTGGTCCCGCCATGATTCCATTGGTACGAGCCGAAGTGGTCACCCGCCACCACTGGCTGACCGATGAAGAATTCGCCGATGTACTGGCGATCGGCAATACCCTACCCGGCCCTATCGCCACCAAGATGCCGGGCTACATCGGCTACCGGGTGGGCGGTATCAGCGGCTGTATTGCCGCTGTCGTCGCCATCATTCTCCCCATGATTGTCGCCATGATTGTCATGTTAGGCATTTTCAGCCGTTATCGCGATGTTGGCTGGATTCGCGGCATGGGTCAGGCCGTGGTGCCCGTGGTCATGATCATGATGGCACAACTGACGTGGGACTTTTTCGATAAATCAAAAGCGTCCCTGGGCTGGCTAGTCAGCATCGTGATGGCCATTACCTCTGGCGGACTTATCTATTGGCTCGGTGTTCATCCGGGCTGGGTGATTGGCGCTATTCTGCTGGCTGCCCTGCTACGCCCTAAAAGCAATAAAAAAGCGGAGGGGTCGGCATGATCTACTGGGAACTGTTTCTTGCCTTTTTCATCCCCAATATTATCGGTTACGGCGGCGGCCCGGCGATTATTCCGCTGATCGAGACCGAGGTCGTTGGCCGCTACGGCTGGATGACCGCACAGACCTTCGCCGAAACCCTGGCGCTGGGTAATGCTCTGCCCAGCCCTATCGCCACCAAGATGGCCGGGTATATCGGCTATGAAGTCGCCGGCATCGGCGGTGCCTTCGTGGCAGTGGCCGCTACGGTCATTCCGACGCTGCTGCTCATGCTGGGCGCGCTGGGCCTCTTGTATCGCCACCGCAACTCTCCCCGCGTCAAACGCATGAGCCAATGGGTACGCCCGGTTATCGCCATGATGATGGGCTGGCTGACCCTGGGGTTTTTGCTCGAAAGTGTTAATTCAAGCGGCACGATTCACACGCTGATTATCGGCGTGATTGCTGGCATTGCGCTGATTCGCTTTAAAACGCATCCCGCTTTTGTCGTCGTGGGGGCGTTGGTTTATGGCGGGCTTTTCCTGGGTTGAACTGGCTATCTACGCTTAACCATCGCATCATGGCAGTCCTTTCTGCCAGGTATCAGCTTGTTGTCATATGTCGCCACCCTCTTCTTACGCCTCCACCGCGCCGCTAAGCAGTTTTCTTAGCGTCTTTGGCTATAGCCGCCGAGCGCTGGGCCTGGTATGGGAAACCTCCCGCTGGATGATGCTTGGCTTAGCGCTGTGTACGCTCGTGGCCGGCGTGCTTCCTGCCGTCGCCGCCTGGGTCGGCCAGTTGATTGTGGATGGCGTGGTGAGCGCCATGGACGCCCATCAAGCAGCCACTGACCCCAACTTGCTGATGTCGATTACCCCGGTACTCAAGCTGGTTGCTTTCGAGGCACTCATCATTGCCCTGATTGCGCTTGCCCAGCGCGGGCTTGCCGCCCAGCAGTCGTTACTGCGCGCATTGCTGGGTCAGAAGGTCAATGTGATGATTCTGGAGAAAGCCGGCCAGCTCTCGCTTAGCCAGTTTGAGGACTCGGAGCTTTACGACCAGTTGACGCGGGCGCGGCGAGAGGCGTCAACCCGCCCTCTCGCTCTGGTGAATAAAACCTTTGGGCTTCTGCAAAATGCGATTTCGCTGGGCAGCTTCGGGGTCCTGCTGGTGCAGTTCTCCCCCTGGGCACTGCTGATTCTGGTCGCCGGCGCCCTGCCGGTGTTTATTTCGGAGGCCAAGTTTTCAGGAGATGGCTTTCGGCTGTTTCGCCGACGCTCGTCGCAAACCCGCATGCAGATTTATCTGGAAACCGTACTCGCCCGGGAAGACAGCATCAAAGAGGTCAAACTGTTCGGCCTGGAAGGGCTTTTTCTCAAACGCTATCGCGATATCTTTACCCAACTGTTCGCTGAAGACCGGCGCCTGACGCTCCGCCGGGAAAGCTGGGGATTTGTGCTGGGATTGCTGGGCACCCTCACCTTTTACGCTGCCTATGCGTGGGTGGTAATTGAAACAATTACCGGGACGCTGACCCTCGGCCAGATGACCATGTACCTCATGGTGTTCAAGCAAGGACAGGCCGCGCTTTCCGCCAGCCTGACCGCGATTAGCGGCATGTACGAAGATAACCTCTACCTTTCCAACCTCTACGAGTACCTGGAACAGCCGGTCGAAGCGGACACAGGCACCCTGACCCGGGGCGTATTACCCGGCGACGGCCTGCGCTTTGAAAACGTCAGCTTCGCCTACCCCGGCAGCGCACCGGTGTTGCACGATATTTCCCTGCACCTATCCCCCGGGCAAAGCCTGGCCCTGGTGGGAGAAAACGGCTCGGGCAAGACAACGCTGATCAAGCTGTTGACGCGGCTTTACCAACCGACCAAGGGACGCATCCTGCTGGACGGCAGCGACTTGCGCGATTGGCAGGCAAAAGCACTGCGCGAACGGACTGGGGTGATTTTTCAGGACTTCGTGCGCTACCAGTTGCAGGTGGGCGAAAACCTGGGCGTGGGCGATACCCATGCCTATCACGACGAGCAACGTTGGCAGCAGGCCGCCCGCCACGGGATGGCAGATGACTTCATCGCCAACATGGCCAGCGGCTATCAAACCCAACTGGGCCGCTGGTTCAAAAACGGCCAGGAGCTCTCCGGTGGCCAATGGCAGAAAATTGCCCTTTCCCGTGCTTATATGCGTGAAAACGCCGATATTCTAGTGCTGGACGAACCCACCGCTGCGATGGATGCCGCTGCCGAAGCAGAAGTGTTTGCCCGCTTCCGCGAGCATAGCCGCGACAAGATGGCGATTCTGATCTCCCACCGTTTCTCCACAGTGCGCAGCGCTGACCTTATCTTGGTGATCGATCAAGGGCATATCATCGAGCGCGGCACCCACGAGGAATTGCTCGCCGCAGACGGCCGCTATGCCAAGTTGTTTCGACTTCAGGCGGCGGGTTACAGATAGCTAACTAAACTTGACGCTCTCATGAGCATCGGTTATAAGGTAAGAGCTGCCTTTTAAAGGCAGATCTTATTAACGAGACTTTCTAGAGACCTCATCATGCGCTGGCAAATCCCCGCGACACGAATGAACAAGCTACATCGCATTATGAATAATGCGGTATCAGCTTGTTGCTGTCGCGCGCCAGGGATGTAGTGAGGAAATTGGCCGCGGCAAGTGTCGCGGCCATTTGTTTTATCGTTACCTTTGATATTTCCTGATCGCGATGTTGCCCGGCCTCCCAACCCAGGAGACCGACAATGGCAATCGCAACCATTACCCGCAAACTACTCAACGCTTTAAAGCACTCGCGCACTCAGCGTCGTCTTTACGAAGATCTGCGTTTTCATGACCCGCACCTGTTAAAAGATATCGGCTTACGCTGGGAGCAGGGTCAACTGGTATCGATTCATGGGGTAGAAGAACCAAGTCAACGCCATCAGCGTCATAAAGCTGAAATTCGTGACGCTCACGAAACCTGTCCCTATTGTGGGAGCCAATTGACCTAGCGAACGCCCCGACCACAGGAAGTGGTCGGGGCGAGTTATTGATTGTGTAAAGCAATCAAAAAGAATGATGGAGGTATGGCCAAATCGCCTAGCGTCAATGCTGGCTCAAGCAACTTGGCGATACCCCCTCAGGACCTTGTGGCTTTTAAGGGAATTGCGTCCTTTACGGGAGTAGCTGCCTTTGCCTTTTTTCGGCGTTTGCTGCTGCATTTTAAACATCGGGGTTCGCAGCTGTGCCTGCAGTGCGTTATCGCGAATGGAATGTTTCTTCACCGTTATCTCCTGATCGAATGGATATACTTGGCACTGGCTAGCGCCGACAATTACGACACCTTGGCTCACCAAGCGTTCCTTTTACCGTGGTACAAAATCTGCGTCTATTGCATTGCAGCTTTTAGCGTACGCACTATCTTAAAGGCACACTCAGCAACGTTATTGCTGACCATACCTTAGCTTGGGGATTCGGGTGACATTCTTTAAACATTTTGTTCGTTGGTTACGACGTCTGGGTGTCGTTGTTCTGGTCATACTCACTTTCTACTTCACCCTCATGGCGTACCACCAGCTAAAGCCGCTGCCACCCGGCATTTCCCACACCAGCCCAGTTTATCAAATCGATAATGTCGGGTTCTTCCGTGACTTGACGCACCACACAAATGGCGAACGTCATGTAGATCAGGAAATTTTTGACCAAGTCGAGCGTATGATCGAACGCGCCGACGACTTTATCGTGATCGATAATTTCATGGTCAATGGCTTGGTCAATGATCCCTCCGAAGATTACCCGCCGCTGAGCGACAACCTGGTTGATCAATTGGTTCGCAAACGCGACGCCAATCCCGACATGCCGATTGTGCTTATCAGCGATGCGATTAATTCGGGCTACGGCTCCTATCCCGCCGAATGGCTTGACCGCTTGCGCGACACCGACATCGACGTGGTGATCTCTAATCTGACGCCGCTGCGCGATTCGACTCCACTCTACTCGTCTTTCTGGCGCATGGGGCCGCAGTGGCTGGGCGATCTAGGTGGCGAATGGTGGGAAAACCCGTTTGTTGACGATGGCCCCAAGTTCAATCTGGGCGGCTACCTGGAATTGTTCAACATCAAGGCCAACCATCGCAAGGTGGTCATTACCGAGCGCGCGGCGCTGATCGCCTCTGCCAATGCCCATGACGAATCCGGCTTTCACGAAAACGTAGCGTTCGAAATCGATGGGCCCATTATCGCTGACTTATTGCGCGCCGAGCAGGCAGTCATCGACCTCGGCGACAGCGGTATTCAACTGCCCAACTACGCGCCGCGGGAGATGCCCGCAACCGGTGAGTTAAACATTCAGTACACCACTGAAAGACAAACGCTTTACAACGTGCTCGACACCATAGAGCGTGCCGCGCAAGACGACGAGCTTTGGCTTGCCATGTATTACCTTGCCGACCGGGAAATCGTCAATGCACTGACCCAGGCCAGCCAGCGCGGGGCTCAGGTTTCACTGATTTTAGACCCCAATAAAAAAGCTTTTGGGCGTAACAAAAGCGGCCTGCCCAACCGCCCGGTAGTCGAAGAACTGATAGAAGATACCGATGGACACATCAATGTGCGCTGGTACGACGTTGAGATAGAACAGTTCCATCCCAAAATGATGATGCTGCGCCAGGCCAACCAAAGCACGATTATCAGCGGCTCGACCAACTTCACCAGCCGCAACATGGATAATTACAACCTGGAAGCCAGCCTGATGATATCAGGCCCTAACGATGCCGAGGTGATGCGGGAGGTGGACGATTATTTCCTGATGCTATGGCATAACGAAGGCGGCGATTACACAGTAGAAGTCGACGAATACCAGAATACCCTGTCCGAATGGCAAAGAGTGCTTTACGGCGTCCAGGCATATCTCAAACTCACGACTTATTGAGGCATATTGACCAAAAGCACCACAATAATGACACCCAGCAAGACACATAGCCACTGCCAGAAACGCACCGGGTCGCGCTCCAGGAGCGGCGGGCGCGATTGCTTCAGGATGCCTGGACTTGGCGAGCGCAGTTCGAAAATAAACTCCGAAAGCGCCGGATAGCGGTGTTGAGGGTTAGGGTGCAGGGCTTTCTTGAGCACCTCATCCACCCAGGCGGGCAGCGCGCGGTTTTCGCTGACCGCTGACTGATAAGCGAGCTTGCGCTGGGCAGCCCGGGTGCGGGTTTTGGCCACCTCGGTGCCGTAGGGCAGCGTGCCGGTTAGCATTTGATAGGCAATCACTGCTAGTGAATAAAGGTCGGACTGCTCAGTGCCGCCCTCGCCCAGAAAATATTCCGGCGCCGTGTATTGGGCGGTTCCGAGTATCGGGTCAACCTCGCCGGCGGAATCCGTTGCTTCTGCAATTCCCGCGATTCTTGTGGCGCCAAAATCAATCAGCCGGACCATACCGTGGCGGTCGATCATGATGTTGTCCGGACGCACGTCCTGATGGAGCATTTCCAGCCGGTGAAAGGCACGCAGCCCCTTGGCCACCTGCTCGATAATATCGCGCACGTCGGCCAGGTCCGGGTCTGGATGGTCGCGCATCCACTGGGTCAACGTCTGGCCTTCAATGTATTCCCAGACGGTATAAAGGTAGCGCCTTGGGCCGCGCTGCACGGGCGCGGATAGCACATGGGGATTATGCAAGCGACGCGCGATCCACTCCTCCCGCACAAAGCGCTCGACGCTGGCGGGGTCCTCGGCAAGCTCGGTGGCCAGGGTCTTGACGACCACATGCTGGTCGGCCTGAGGGTCGTGCGCCAGGTAGACGTGACTGCGGGCGCTGGCATGCAGCGGGCGGATGATCTGCAGGCCATCCAGCTCGCTATTCGCACGCAGCTCGGAGGGTGACGGCAGGCGGCCCAAGGACTCGAAAAGCTCGTCGGCCTCGCGGTCGGGTAACGTCTCGATACGCACCAGCTGTGCGGTCAGGTTATCGTCGCTGCCGTTGGCCAGCGCGGCCTCCACCAGGGCTTTTGCGCCGGCCTCAAGGTCTGCCGCGTGGTCCTGGATCAGCGTGGCCATCACCTGAGGGGACAGCCATTCGTAAACGCCGTCGCTGGCCAGTAAAAACACATCGCCCTCACTGAGCGAGACGGCACGGTAATCAAGCTCGAGATGCTGGCTTGCCCCCATCGCGCGGCTCAGGTGGCTGACCTCACGCGAGGCCCAGAAACGGTGATCTTCGGTCAAGGGCTCAAGCGTCTTGCCTGCTAACTGGTAAATGCGGCAGTCGCCGACGTGGAACAGGTGCGCCGTGGCCGACTTGATCACCATCGCGCTCAGCGTACACACGTACCCCCGATCCATATCGTAGCGATACTGGCTTTGCCGCGTTTGGGCATACAGCCACGCATTGGTGGCCTGAAGCACCCGCTGCGCCGAACTTTTGACGCTCCACGGGGCGGGGGTCGCGTAGTAATCGGTCAGGAAGCCGCCCACCGCGGCTTCGGCGGCGTCGCGGCTCACGGCGCTGCTGCTGATGCCATCCGCCAGGGCAACGGCAATGCCTTTTTGTCGCCGCTGGGTGTCGTCGGGCAAACAGGCGCCGTAGAAATCCTGGTTGCTGGGCTTTTGGCCTTTATCGGACCACTGGCCGAGGGAAATGCTCAGCGTTGACATGCATAGCGCGCTTTATTCTCATGGGTTGCAGGGCTTGCTTCGACGCGTTTGACGACGCTACCCACGACAATCACACAGGGCGACGGCAGAGGCTCGGCGGCCAACCGCCCCGGCATATCGGCCAGGCTGCCGACCAGCGACCGCTGGTCAGGCTGACTGGCATTGGCCACCAGCATGATCGGCCAGTCGTCGGGCAGCCCCGCCTCGCGCAGGCCCGCGCAGATCGCGTCCACCTTGGAAAGCCCCATGTAAAACACCAGCGTTTCGTCGCGGCGCGCTAGCGCCGCCCAGTCCGGCGTGCCGTCCTCGCGGCACAGCTGCGCGGTGACAAAGCGCAGCTGCTGGGCATGGCCCCGGTCGGTCAGCGGAATGCCCATACAGGCCGCCGCCGAGGAGGCCGCGGTAATCCCCGGCACGATGGTGGCCGGCACCTGCGCGGTGGCTAAGGCATCAAGCTCTTCGCCCATGCGTCCGAAAACGGCCGGGTCGCCGCCTTTCAGGCGCACTACCGATTTGCCCTGCCGGGCCAGGCGCACCATGAGTGCACCGATCTCGGCCTGGGGAACACTATGATGGCCCTTGGCCTTGCCCACATAGTGGCGCTCGCCGCCGACGGGCAGCAGCGCCAGCACGTCATCGCCCACCAGGCGGTCGTAGACCACGGCATCCGCCTGCTGCAAAAGCCGCGCGGCCTTGAGGGTCAGCAACTCGGCGTCGCCGCTGCCGGCGCCCACCAGGTACACGTGCCCAGGCCGGCAGTCGTCGCCCAGCGGGAGGGACCGCGACGCATCACGGCCACTGCGGGGCAGCTCAAAGCGGCTCGCCAGGCGCGCCAAGGGGTTACACCATTTCAGAAGCTGGGATTTGCTCAGCGCGCGCATGGGGGCGTTCCTCTTCAAGTAATGATTTCAACTCAGGAATGCAGCTACCGCACTGGGTACCGCACGCCAATCGTGCGCCTAACGCCTCGACGCTGGTATCGCCGCGCCGGATGGCCTCGACAATCGACGTCTGGCCGACCTGATGGCAGCTGCATACCACCGGGCCACTATCCACCGCGCCGTCGTCGCAGCCCGCCAGCAGTCGGCGGCGGTGGGCATCACTCACCGCGTCGTCGTTGAAGCGCGCTTCCAGCCAGGCAAAGCCCGGCAGTTCGCTGGGCGGCCCCACCATCAGCCACCAGCTGAGGCGACCGTTTTCGACGCCTGCGGCGCGCAGGCGACCGGTAGCGGCATCTTCACACCACAGCGCCGGCGACGCCGACAGCCATTCGCCCATCTGGCGGAACCAGTCGCTGACCGCCCTGCTACCGGCCAGTTGCCAGCGCTGGCAGCCGCGCATCGGGATTCGTGTCCAGTAGTCGCTTGCACACCAGCTCGGCGCGTCAGGCAGCGACGCCAGGGCGTGATCAGCAACAAACAGCGTCGCCTGCCAGGCGGTCGGCAGGGCCGCCAGAGCCACGGCACCGTGCTTGGCTTCCGGCTGTCCGGACAGCGGGTCAGTGATGCCTTCGATCAAGGCGCTGCTGCGCGCACTGTGGGTAAAGCAGTCGGTCCAATGAATCGGCACGAACACCTCCCCGCGCCGCTGTCCATGGGCCACCCTCACCCGGGCGCGGTATTCGCCGGTGGCGGCGGTCAACACGCCAAGCGACTGGTCGGTGACGCCCGCCTGGGCGGCATCGTCCGGATGCACCTCCATGAAAGGCTCGGCGCGGTGGTTCATCAGCCGCGGCGACCGCGCGGTCCGCGTCATGGTATGCCACTGGTCGCGAATCCGTCCGGTATTCAGACGCAGCGGAAAGGCGGCACTCAGGGCTTTCTCCGGCCCACGCGGGGTAATCGGCAACAGCTTAGCCCGGCCGTCGGGCGTGGCGAACCGCCCATTTTCAAATAAGCGCGCGGTACCCTGGGGGGCATCGCGATTCACCGGCCACTGGATCGGCGCGAGCGCATCATAGCCCTCGCGGCCAAGCCCGGCCAGCCCTGAAATATCGAAAAGGCGCTGCGTGGCGCCGGTATTGTCCACGCCGGAGAGCCGTGCGTGCTCGTCGAATATCTCGCTTGGGTGAGTGTAATCAAACGCCCCCCCGAAACCCAACTGCTTAGCCAAATCGCAGATAATCTGCCAGTCGTGGCGCGCCTCGCCGGGGAGTGGCAGCATGCCCCGCTGGCGCGAAATGCGCCGCTCGGAATTGGTCACGGTGCCATCTTTCTCGGACCACCCGGACGCGGGCAGCACAATGTCGGCGTAGGGCAGCATATCGGTATCCGCCGCGCATTCCGAGACGATCACCAGCGGGCATTTTTCCAGTGCGGCCCGCACGCGGGCGGCATCGGGCAGGCTAATCGCCGGGTTGGTGGCCATCACCCACAACACCTTGATCTCGCCGCGTTCGATCGCATCAAAGAGATCGACCGCCTTGTGGCCGGGGCCTTCCGGCAGGATGGGCGCGAGGTTATCGGTTGCCCAGAAGCGGCTGACCAACTCGCGCGCGCCGGGGGTATCGTAATCCATGTGCGCGGCCATCTGGTTGGCCAGACCACCGACTTCACGCCCGCCCATGGCGTTGGGCTGACCGGTGATCGAGAACGGCCCAGCCCCGGGCAGGCCGATCTTCCCACCGGCCAAATGACAGTTAATGATGGCGTTGCACTTGTCCGTTCCGCTGGACGACTGGTTGACCCCCTGGGAATACAGCGTCACCACGTGGAGCTGGCTTGCAAACCAGTAATAGAAGGTTTCCAGGCGTTCGGCATCCACGTCGCAGGCCGTCGCCACCTCGGCGAGCGAACCCGCCGTTTGTTGCGCCGCGTCCAGCGCCGCGTCAAGGCCTTGGGTGTGGCGCTCGAGGTAGACATGGTCCAGCTTGCGCTTGGCCGCCATCCACGAAAGCAGCCCGTTGAACAAGACCGCATCACTACCGGGCTTGATGCCCAGATACAGATCGGCAATCTCGCAGCTGTCGGTCACCCGCGGATCAATGACGACGACCCGCATCAACGGATTGCGCTCCTTGGCGACTTTGATCCGCTGATAGAGCACCGGGTGGTTCCAGGCCAGATTGGACCCCACCAGCACCACCAGCTCCGCCTCTTCCAGATCCTCGTAGTTGCAGGGCACAGCGTCGGCACCGAAGGCGCGCTTGTAGGCGGCCACCGCCGACGCCATGCACAGCCGCGAGTTGGTATCCAGGTGCGGCGTGCCCAGAAAGCCCTTGAACAACTTGTTGGCTACGTAATAGTCCTCGGTCAGCAGCTGCCCTGACAGATAGGCCGCTAAACACTGATTGCCGTGGGCGTGACGCAGCGTGTTCATGCGCTCGGCGGTGGCGCTCAAGGCGGTTTCCCAGGACACATCCTTGCCATCCACCCGCGGTCGTGTCAGGCGGCCCTGTTCGCCCAGCGTTTCGTGCAGCGCCGAGCCTTTTACGCATAGCCGGCCGAAGTTGGCGGGATGGTCGCGGTCGCCCTCCACGGCGCTGAGGGTGCCGTCTGCCACGGTCGCGGTAACGCCGCAGCCAACGCCGCAGTAGGGGCAGGTCGTTTTGGCTTGGTGCATGGTGACTCCTCGGCTGATTGCCAACGCCGCACATAAAAAAACGCCCAGGCTGCTGACCCTGTTGCGCAAAGCGCAAGGCGATCAGCAGGCTGGACGTCGTTGCCGCAGCGGGCACCGTTAAAGGTGCCAAACGTATTGTGTAAAGATACTTATTTGTCTAACAACGTTATTGGGCTTATTCGCTGCCACTGTTTTCTTGATGAACACACTGCAATGTGCGTTTGTTGCTTATGCCTGGATAATTGCAAAGGCTACGCCGTCACCGCGAACTTTCAGAAAAAAATTAAATAAAACAGTATTTTAAAAAATCTCAACAGCACCTTGCGATCACCACCCTACTGCACACGGCTTGGTAGTTTGGGTGCTGAGGGTGCAACCCCACACCCGATACGCACCAACAGCGTGCACCTCGCCTGGGAAGCGACTTACAGGCACTTTTTTCTACTTATTTTCAACGTGATGAAAATAAAGCAAAAAAACGTAATGCACTGGGTTTGGCCGTGGGTTTGCTTACTACTAACAAGACATTCGTTGGTAATCGTAAATCTGTCGGCAGCCAATGGCGGCTGCCCCGCATTACCAGACGCTGCCGGGCAATGGCGCCCCTGATCCCGTTTTTCCTGATGCTAGGTAAAACGCTGGGTCGGGGGCGTTTTTGTTTGGCGCTCAAGCAGCCGCAACGACACAGAGGAGTCACCTATGGAAACCGCTTCCCGGTGCTCACCTAATGATCATCTCGTCATAATCGGTAACGGCATGGCCAGCCACCGTTTGGTGGAAGCCCTGGTCAACCAGCCGCAACGCCCCAGGGCGATTACCGTGATAGGTGCAGAGTCAACGCCTGCCTACAACCGCATTCTGCTGTCGCCGCTGCTGGCGGGCGACATGCAGCACGATGCACTCACCCTGCGCGATGCCGCCTGGTACGCCGAAAACGACGTGACGCTTCGCCTGGGGGAACAGGTAGAGGCCATCGATCGTGAGAAACGCCTCCTGTCCACTGACAGCGGCCATGCCATTCACTACGACCGACTGGTGTTGGCCACCGGCTCGCGCCCGACGCTGCCCAACGTGCCCGGCATCGAGCTTGGCGGCGTTCACGGCTTTCGCGACCTCGACGATGCCGCCGAGCTGGAGGCGATCGCCAAGCGCGGCGGTCATGCGCTGGTCATTGGCGGTGGTCTTCTGGGCCTGGAAGCCGCTGAAGGGCTGCGTAAGCGCGGCAACGGGCTGAACGTCAGCGTGCTCCAGCGCAGCGACCGCTTGATGAATCGCCAGCTCGATGCCACCGCTGCCGATCTACTCAAAGACGCGCTGACAAGTCGCGGGCTGAACATTCTCACCAACGCACAGCTCGCAAGGCTCGAAGGCGACGCCAACGGCCAGGTATGCGCCGCGGTGCTCAAGGATGGGCGCCGCCTGCCCACCGACAGCGTGATCATCGCCGCGGGTATTACGCCCAACGCCGACATCGGGCGCAACGCCGGGCTCACCACCGAGCGGGCCGTGATGGTCGATCCCTTTCTGACGACGTCAGACCCGGCGATTTATGCCCTCGGCGAATGCTGCCAGTTTGAGCAACATACCTATGGCCTGGTCGAACCCATTTGGCATCAGGTCGAGGTATTGGCGGCGACCCTCAGCGGTGAACCCACCGACGGCTACCGCGAAGTGCCCACGGCCACCAAGCTCAAGGTAAGCGGCGTCGCGCTTTATGCGTTCGGCCCCACCGACCCTGAACCCGAGCACGACGAACTGCGTTACCAGGACCCGCAAAGCGGCGACTACCGCCGCCTGCTGCTACGCGATGGGCGCCTCGAAGGCGCCGTGCTGTACGGCGATACCCGCCACGGCCCGTGGTATTTCGAGCAGGCCTTGGCTGGCACCGACCTGAGCGCCTCTCGCCAGGCGCTGCTTTTTGGCGCCGCTGACGCAGAAGTGCTCAAAGATCAGCAGAACGACACACCCCATTTATCAACCTCAGAGGCGGCATAATGATGTCTTCCAAGACTCCCGAACAGCTTATTATTATTGGTAATGGCATGGTCGGCCACCATCTGGTCGAACAGCTTGTCGACAACGGTGCCCTCGAGCGCTATCAGGTCACCGTGTTTGGCGAAGAGCGCCACCGGGCCTATGACCGGGTGCATCTGTCTGAGTACTTCAGCGGCCGCGATGCCGATTCGCTGGCGCTTTGCGAGGCGGATTACTACGCCACCAGCGGCGTGGAATTGCACACCAGCGAAGCCGTCATCGAGATCGACCGCAGCGCGCAGGAAGTGGTCACCGACCAGGGCCGCTACCGTTACGACAAGCTGGTGCTGGCCACCGGCTCCTATCCCTTTGTGCCGCCGATTCCCGGCAACGACCGCGACGGCTGCCTGGTGTATCGCACCCTGGATGATCTTGACGACATTCGTGCGGCGGCGGAAAACGCCACCAACGGCGTGGTGGTCGGCGGCGGGCTGCTGGGTCTGGAAGCGGCCAACGCCTTGCGCGGACTGAACCTGGATACCGCCGTGGTGGAGTTTGCCTCTCGCCTGATGCCCATGCAGGTGGATAACGAAGGCGGCGAGCTGCTGCGCGAAAAAATCGAAGCGCTGGGTGTGCAGGTACTCACCGAGCGCGCCACCCAGCGAATCGAAGACGGCGACAACAGCCATCACCGCATGGTCTTCCAGGACGACAAAGTGCTGGAAACCGACCTGATCGTGTTTTCCGCGGGTATTCGCCCTCGCGACCAGTTGGCCCGGGACTGCGACCTTGAGATCGGCGAGCGCGGCGGCGTAGTGGTCGACGACCAGTGCCGCACCAGCGACCCGGCCATCCTGGCGATCGGCGAAGTGGCGCTGTGGAACCAGAGCATTTTCGGCCTGGTCGCGCCCGGCTATCAGATGGCAAAAGCGGCGCTCGCCACGCTTACCGACGGCGACACCCGCTTTGGCGGCGCGGACATGAGCACCAAGCTCAAACTGCTCGGCGTGGATGTGGGCTCGATTGGCGACGCCCACGGCAACCAGAACCCGGGGGCGCGGATGTTCCGCTACCTTGACCCGCTGACCCAGGTGTACCGCAAGATGGTGGTATCCAGCGACGGCAAGAAGCTGCTGGGCGCCATGCTGGTGGGTGATAACGCCGCCTACGACACCCTGCTGCAGTATTACGCCAACGGTATTGAACTGCCCGACGAACCCGCCTCGCTGATTCTGCCGCAAAGCAGTGGCGCCGCGCCCACGCTCGGCCCGGGTGCACTGCCGGAAACCGCCACCATCTGCTCGTGCCACAACGTCACCAAGGGCGATATTTGTGCCACCATCGATGACGGCGCCGTCGACCTCGGCGGTGTCAAAGACGTCACCAAAGCCAGTACCGGCTGTGGTGGTTGCACCGCACTGCTCAAAAGCGTGGTGGACCACGAGCTTGAAGCCCGCGGTGTCGAAGTCGACAAATCGATTTGCGAGCACTTCGCCCATACCCGCCAGGGGCTTTACGACATCGTGCGCGTCGAGGGTATCAAGACCTTCAGCGAGCTGATCGACAAGCACGGCAACGACGATACCCATCGCCTGGGCTGCGATATCTGCAAACCCGCGGTGGCTTCGATTCTCGCTTCCTGCTTCAACGAGCCGATCACCGACGCCGCCCACGTGCCGCTGCAGGACACCAACGACACCTTCATGGCCAACATGCAGAAAAACGGCACTTACTCGGTGGTGCCGCGTGTCGCCGGTGGTGAAATCACCCCTGATAAGCTGATCGTGCTCGGCGAAGTCGCCAAGAAATACGGCCTCTATTCCAAAGTCACCGGCGGTCAGCGCATCGACCTGTTCGGCGCGCGCCTGGAAGACCTGCCGGATATCTGGGGCGAGCTGATCGAAGCCGGCTTCGAGACCGGCCACGCCTACGGCAAGTCGCTGCGCACGGTGAAGTCCTGCGTGGGCAGCACCTGGTGCCGCTACGGCGTGCAGGACAGCGTCGGCATGGCGATCCAGCTGGAAAATCGCTACAAGGGGCTGCGCTCGCCGCACAAGATCAAGTTTGGCGTATCCGGCTGCACCCGCGAGTGTGCCGAAGCGCAAAGCAAGGATATCGGCATTATCGCCACGGAAAATGGCTGGAACCTGTATGTCTGCGGCAACGGCGGCATGCGCCCGCGCCACGCCGAACTGTTCGCCACCGATCTGGACGACGAGCAGCTGTACCGCACCATTGACCGCTTCCTGATGTTCTACGTGCGTACCGCCGATCGCCTCCAGCGTACCTCGGTATGGCGTGAAAACCTCGACGGTGGCCTGGACTACCTCAAGGAGGTCATCCTGGACGATAGCCTGGGCATCAACGACGAGCTGGAGCGTCAGATGCAGACCGTGGTGGATACCTACCAGTGCGAATGGGCGGATGCCATTAGCGACCCAGAGAAGCTCAAGCGCTTCAGAAGCTTCGTCAACGACGACCGCCCCGACCCGTCGATCATCATGACCAGTGAGCGCGGCCAGCTTCGTCCCGCTTGATCGACGCGTTGACTGACTCTGAATAAAAACGAGGTACCTCATGACCGCACCGGCAATGAAAAAAGCGATGGACACTGTGGATTCCGAAAACACTATGACGTGGCAAAAAGTCTGCACCCGAGCCGATCTGGTGGCGTTCTCCGGCGTGGCCGCCTGGCTTGAAACCCCAGACGGCGCCGCCCAGGTGGCGATCTTTTATCTTCCCGACCAGGGAAATGAGCTTTTCGCGCTGGATCATCACGATCCTTTTTCAAACGCCAACGTGATTGCCCGGGGGATTGTGGGCGACCTTAAGGGCGCGGCGGTGGTCGCCTCGCCCATCTATAAGCAGCACTTCCGCCTGGAAGATGGGCAGTGCCTGGAGGATGAGGACGTCAAACTGCGTACCTGGAAGGTCGAGTTCAAAGGTGAGGAAGTATGGATTGAGGGGTAGTGCCATCCCCCTCGTTAACGCGCGCTGCTGTTATACTGTCGCTTTTATCAAGCTCACAGGGCAGTGGCGTCATGAAAACCGAGTCTCGTACCTTAGCCTTTTCCGCCTTCATGGCATTGCTGATCGGCTGTGCAGGCATTGCCGCCACACTGGCCTCCAATTCCCAGGCGATTCTGCTGGATGGATTGTTCAACCTGATCTATTTCGGCGTGGCGCTGGTCACCATCAAGGTCAGCCGCCTTGCCACCCGCCCGGATAGCGAGTCGTACCCGTTCGGCTACAGCTACTTCGAGTCGCTGGTCAACCTGTGCAAGGGACTGTTGATCTTTGGCGTGTCGATATTCGCCCTGGTGGATGCCATTGCGGCGTTGCTGACGGGCGGACGCGCTATTGCGGCAGGTATCGCCATCGCTTACGCCCTCTTTGCGACCGCCGCGTGTTCACTGACGGCCTGGGTCATGCGCCGCAGTCTGCGCTCGGTCAGCAGCCCGCTGGTGGAAGCCGACAAAGCGAACTGGGTCGTCAACAGCGTTATTTCAGCATCGGTCCTGGCTGCTTTTTGCCTGGTGCTGATCTTCGAAAAGCTCAATTGGCAAAGCGTACTCACTTATATCGACCCACTGCTGGTCATTGCCGTGGTTGTCTTGTGCATGGGGGTACCGGTGCGCATGGCCTCCCAGGCATTGAAGGAACTGCTCAACAAGACGCCAGAAGAAGCCCTTGCAGAGCCAGTTCATCAGGCCGTCGGGCGTGCACTGGCGGATATCGAGACTCAAGAAGTGCGCGTGCGCATGGTACGCCCCGGTCGCCTGCTGTATGTCATTGTGCACGTGGTATTACCCACTACCCCTGACATTTCCATTGTGGCCCAGGACAAGCTGCGGGCGAAAGTCGATGAAGAAGTCAGGCGTTACTATTCCCCCGTGGTTTGCGACGTGGTGTTCACCGCCGACACACGCTGGGCGGCGCCATCTTGTGGGCTGCTGGTTGAGACATCCCGCTAAACCACTCAAGCTGCGGTATGCCCCAACTCAAACGCATAGCGCGCTGACCGTTTGACCAGCCAGGCTGCCGCACTAACACCCACCAGCAGCACACCGCCGAACAGCGTTAATGCGGCTGAGTGGCCGATGGCGTCGACCAGAACGCCCGTCACCACCACCGGCAGGCTGAACCCTATATAGGCCATTAAAAAATACCCCGCGCTGGCCTCGTTAGGTATGTCTTTTGCGATAGCCAACACACCACTCAACCCACCTAAATAAATAAACCCGTAGCAAGCACTACTGGCTCCGAGCGTGCCCGCTAATACGGCCGCTAAATAGCCTTCAATAGCGCCCCACGCGATCAGGCCGTATGACAAGGGTAAAATACATAAGCCCAGCGCCGTTGCGCGACGCGGCGGGAGTTTTCTCGCCCAGGGTTGAAACAGCACTCCGCCGCTGCAAACGCCGAAAGTGGCGAAACCACTCCAAGCACTTAATCCATGTTGGTTAAGCGTGGAGGGTAAAATGGCAATCACCAACCCCACCGTGGCCCACGCCAGCAAAATCGCCACCCCATAGCCTAGCGTACCGCGTGGGTAAGCTGGCAAACGCCACAGGGTGCGCCCTGTAGATCGGGCTGTCTCGTCTGGCAGGGAAATGACCATCATCAACGCCAAGCCAGCAGCCCCTAGGTAAATCCAAAAGCTGGGTGGTGTGACACTGGGCGCCCAAAGTATAAAAATGCTGGTCACCGCTGCCCCCAAGCCAAAGCCCAACGCTGTGCTGGCGGTCACATAATGCGTGGATGTCTGTTGAGCGTGGCGTCCCACCAGCATTTGCATATAGCCAGGCGCGATAGCCGTCGTGAAAGCGGTGCCAATGCCCAGCAGAAATCTTGCAAGAGCAAGCGCCCATAGTCCCGGTGCCACTAGCATTAACGTGGTGGCTATCAGGCACAGTAGAAGAGCCAGAAGAATTAACGGCTTGCGCCCTACTCGGTCGGCCAGACCGTTGAGCCCCAGCAGCACCGGCATAATGCCAGCAACGTAGCAGGCAAAGGCAAGCGTTGTGGCCCCAACACCCAGGCCATCACGCGCTGCCAACGCATCATAAAGCGGAGCGGGTAAATTAACCGCCGTCGTAATCATGCATAACGCGAACGACAGGCGAAACGCTTGGTAACGATTCATGGCAATATTCCTCTATACAATCAATCGAACCGTTACCCTCGCAGTTCTGCTGGCCAGCAGTAAGGTACACTTAGCCGCTATTAGCAAGACACTGTTTCGCCCTTTTCATGAACAGTTTAGGTGGACAAGTTTGTTATGAAATTCTCGATAGACCGGTGCGCGTCCACCCCCGTTGCCAAACAGCTTGAAGAGGGCATTCGTCAATGGATCCAGCAACATGACGCGACGGGTGGACGTCGCCTACCCTCGATACGCCATTTAACGGCAACACACGGCATCAGCCGCAATGCGGTCATCGACGCTTACGAGCAGTTAGTGGCACTGGGGCTTGTGAGATCGCAACCTGGCTCGGGGTTCTATGTAGCGGATAACGCGCAGAAGCTGGTTCAACCCGCGTCATCAACGCCATTGGACGAAGTGACAAATGGCTTATGGGGCGTGTTTAACGCCGATGAAAAGACGCTGAATCTGGGCTGCGGCTGGTTGCCTAACGATTGGCGCGAAGGGGAAGACCTCACTTACGCCATTCGCCAGGTCACGCGAAAGAGCCGTTCAGGTATTTTCGAGTACAGCACGCCGCAAGGGCCCCAGGTCCTGCGTCAATTGATAAAGGAACGCCTTCGCAACCTGACGATTGATGCTAGCGAACAGCAAGTTGTCACAACCGGCGGTGGCAGCCATTCGCTCGATTTATTAGTGCGCCTATTGCTGTCACCTGGCGATGTGGTGTTTGTTGAATCACCGGGCTATTACAACTTTTTTGGATTACTGCATTTGCAGCGGGTTCAAGTCATTGGCGTCCCTCGCTTAGCCGATGGGCCAGATATCGAGCGATTGGCCGACCTGCTCAATCAGTACCGTCCTAAACTGTTCTATACCAACAGCGTGTTTCATAACCCAACGGGCAGCACGTTAGCCCCCGCCATTGCTCATCGAGTATTACAACTTGCGGCTCAATACAATTTTCAGATTATCGAAGACGATATCTATGCCGATTTCCAACAAGCACCGACACCCCGTTTAGCAACGCTGGATGCCCTTGACCGCGTGTTCTATCTGGGGAGCTTTTCAAAAAGCCTATCCTCCTCACTGCGCGTCGGATTTATCGCCGCACCCGCCACCTGGGTTCAGCGCTTGGTGGATATCAAGATGTTAACCAGCATTTCTGCGCCCCACTTTGCAGAACAGGTCATCATCACCATGCTGCAAAATGGCAGCTATCGAAAGCTGACTGAACGGCTACGTAGTCGACTTTCCAATCAGATGTCGATCGCCCTGACCCAGTTGAAGCAAGCTCAATGGGAAATATTTACCGAGCCGACAGGCGGGATGTTCATTTGGGCAAAGCCGCCTGCTACGCGGCTTGAGACAATTGAGGCAACCGCAAAAAAATGTGGTGTGACACTTTCGCCTGGGCATTTATTTCTACCGGACCATCAAGCCACCCCTTGGTTACGTCTCAATGTTGCTTACATGCAGGACCCAAGAGCCAAGGCGTTTATCGAGGCCGATAGTCAGGAAGCCAACTAAAAAGCGGCCCGCAGGCCGCTTAACGTCATCATTACCTCTGGGATAATACAAAATACACCGTTATGACTTCCCTGCTGGCGGGGTTGATGGCGTTTCTGACTTCACCGGCCATACATCGTCATCGACCAGCTCGGGGCGTTTGAGCACCGAGGGATGAAAGATCGGCTCTTTGATGCCCTCTCGGCGTTGGCGCTCGTAGTCTTTGAGCACCGACACGGCGATGGGCCCCATGATCAGGATGGCAAACAGGTTGGTGGTGGCCATCAGCCCCATCGCCAGGTCGGCGAAGTCCCATACCACGCTGAGCTCGGCCACTGAACCAATGAGCACCATGGCGATGATGACAACTTTAAAGACGGTGACCGCTTTTTGCGCATGACGGCGGAACAGGTACTCGATATTCACCGCAGAAAACGAGAAGTTGGCCAGAATCGAGGTGAAAGCGAAGAAGAAGATGGCCACGGCGATAAAGATTTCCCCGAAGCCACCCAGGTGATCGACCATGGCGTCCTGGGTAAGCTGAATACCTTCGATGCTATCCCCCGCTGATTCAGACAGTAGCCGTTCGTACACGCCGGAAAGCAGGATCACGACCGCCGTACAGCTGCAGATCACGATGGTATCGACAAACACCCCGAACGATTGAACCAGCCCCTGGGCGGCAGGGTGTTTGACCGTGGCCTGGGCAGCGGCGTTGGGCGTCGACCCCATACCGGCTTCGTTGGAAAACAGACCGCGCTTGATGCCGTTTTCCATCGCTGCCTTGATCGCATAGCCCGCGGCGCCACCCACGGCAGGACCAAACCCGAAGGCGCTCATCACAATCAGCGAGAGCATATCCGGCACAGCGGAGAGGTTGGCAAACAGAATCCACAGCGCGACCAGCAGATAGGCAATCGCCATGACGGGGACGATTTTCTCAGCGGTACGCGCTACGGACTTGAGCCCGCCATAAATCACCAGGCCCGCCAGGACCGCAATAACGACCCCGGTTAACCAATTGGGTACGCCAAAGGCGCCATTCATGCCCTGGGCTATGGTGTTGGACTGGGCAGCGTTGAATGCCAGGCCATAGGCAATAATCAAAAATACCGCAAAGAGCGACCCCAGCCAGCGCCATCCCAGGCAGCGTTCGATATAGTAGGCAGGCCCGCCGCGAAATACGCCATCTTCATTACGGTGTTTGTAAACCTGGGCCAGCGTGGATTCGATGAAAGCGGTTGCGAAGCCCACCAGCGCCGTCACCCACATCCAGAAAATCGCCCCCGGGCCGCCAATCCATAACGCCAGCGCCACACCGGCAAGGTTGCCGGTACCAATACGCGCCGCCATTGATGTAGCAAAGGCCTGAAAACCGCTCACCCCTTCGCCGGCGCCCCGGGCCGTTACCGTGACGCGGGCCATATGGCCGAACATACGAAACTGCATGCCACGAGTGATGATCGTGAACCACACACCGGCGCCCAACAGCAGGTACACCAGAATATAGCTCCAGATAAAGTCGCTGACCGGCATCATGACGGCATAAAGGCCATCACGCAGCGGGCCGAGTACCGATTCGAGAATTTCCATGGCCATGCTCTCCAGATTGCTGAATAACGGCGGGAAGTGCCTTGCCCCGCAAGCGAGCGGTAGTCTAAATTCGCGCTCTTATTCGAGTCTAGTCAGTTTTTATTCTTGTCGCATCGTGGTCATTCTGGAGACTTACAGGCCCACCACCCAATCTGACTTAAACAGCGGCGGGCTGAACTCATCAGGATAGCCGCCAGGATTGGCAATAATTCTTGTGCCCTCGCGGCACATATCGACTGGCTCATGGACATGGCCGTGTACCCATAAATGCATTTTGCCCATTAGCTGTGGAAGATGAGATGCAAATGCAGGCGAAAGCGTATCGCCTGTGTACTGGTCAGGGATGCATTCACGCATTGGGGCATGGTGGCTAACCACGACCTTGGGGCCGTCAAACTGATCGTCGAGTGACGCTGTCAGCCAGTTCAAGGCCTCTTGGTGCAGCGCTTTACTTGCCCCGGGGGTCATGATGGTACCGGGATGTGATTCGACAATACGAAAATCAGGCATATAGCGCTTCGCTTTTGTGACCGTGTCTTCTGGATTACGTGTCGGGTTGTCAGCGTAAAGGGCAAAGTCTGTCCATAGCGTTGTGCCGTAAAAACGCACCCCATTGAGGGTGACGGCACGATTGTCCAGAAGCTCAATATCGAGCCGTTCGGCTTCGAGCGCCAGCTCTTCACGCAATAATGGCAGGCAAGTCCCGTAAAACTCATGGTTGCCGGGTACATAGATAATCGGCGTGTCAGGAAAGCGCTGCCGGGCCCAGGCCAAGCCTTCACACTGGCGATGGATATCTCCGGCCAGCACGACGACATCGGCCTCAACATCAGGCAATTCTCGGTGACCGTCAAAAAACTCCAGATGAAGGTCCGATAAAATTCGCAACCGCATCCATTTTCTCCTTTCTTTAATCAAGGCAAAACCCAACACCGCCCGATCCCTAATGGCGGTGCCAATACGACCGTTTGAAAATACTTTGCTGCAGTGCAGCAAAGTCGCTATACTGACGTTGTAGTCCGAATAGGAGGGCCACACATGTCTATATCCAATGTATTCTCGACGCGGGATAGCGAAGTACTCAATTTCTGGACACAGCGCGCATATTGGCAACGCGCCGCCAGTGATGCCCTCGCGGATTATTGCGAGTCATTGACTTATTCCTTGCCCCGTTAGACCAAAAGAGAATAATCGAAGCCGAGCTTATGCTCGGCTTTTTCATCTTGTGAAAAGCTTTTCCATCCAATGACATAGCCTGTTTAAGCCAGAATTGTAAGAATATGCTTACACACGTAAGCCAAAAGACTACGTTTTAAGTACTAGATTGCTGGTAAAAAAGTCCTTAATATCGTTTTTCCGCTAACCATGTTGCGAAGCAGCGCGGCTATTTCTATAACACCACGTTTCCACTCGCCACTCAGGAGTCAACCCCATGCCGTTATCACTCAACGGGGCCAACGTTGATGTTCTCGACGTATGGGCCTCGCGCGCCGAGAAACAGCGCGCTGCGGTAGATGCCATCGCGGCTTACCTAAGCTAGTGACGAACGCCTCTTGATGAGGCGTTTTTTATAAGTCCAATAGATCTGAGCTGTCGGTATCGGTCAACTGCGCCAGGAAAGCTTCCTGCAGGATATACATGCGTTTTACGTCGCGGTATTTGCCATTGATAAAAAACTCCTTCACCAGATGCCCTTCCTCCACAAAGCCGCTCTGCTGATACAGGTGGATCGCCTTAATGTTCTCCACTGCCACGATCAGAAATATCTTGTGTAAATTCAGGATGGTAAAGGAATAATGCAACGCTTGGTGAATCAAGGTCCGAGCAAAGCCTTGGCCCTGATAGTCCGGCGCAATAATGATCTGAAACTCCGCGCTACGGTGAATATAATTAATTTCAATTAACTCGACCAGGCCAATGGCGTTGCCCCTACTGTCCTCGGCAACGAAACGCCGCTCGGCATTGTCATGGATATGCTTGTTGTACAGTTCCTCCAGCTCATCAAAGGACTCATAAGGCTCTTCAAACCAGTACGACATGATGCTCTGGTTGTTATTGAGCTGGTGAACGAAACGCAGGTCGTTGCGCTCCAGGGCACGGAGCTTAAGGTCGGGTGCTGCCATTATTAACGCCTTATCCAAGTCTTTACGCTAGCGTAGCGCTTTTCGCGCTTGTACGGCATGCAGTATGCTCAAGAAAATGTTGTCGTCATTAATCCCGCCGCTCAGGAGATGCCCATGATTGATCTACGCAGTGACACGGTAACCCGCCCCTCCTCTGCCATGAAAGACGCCATGATGGCCGCCCCTGTGGGTGACGATGTGTGGGGCGATGACCCGACGGTCAACGCATTTCAAGCCAATCTGGCCGAGCAGGCAGGTAAAGAAGCCGCGTTGCTGTTTCCCAGTGGCACACAAAGCAACCTGGTGGCGCTCATGGCCCACTGCGAGCGCGGCGATGAGTACATCGTTGGGCAGTCGGCCCATACTTATCGCTACGAAGGCGGCGGTGCAGCGGTCTTGGGCAGCATTCAGCCACAGCCCATTGAGAACGCAGCCGATGGTTCGCTGCCGCTGCAGAAAATCAGCGCTGCCATCAAAGCCGACGATTTTCACTTTGCACGCACCAAGCTACTGGCGCTGGAAAACACCATTGGCGGCAAAGTGCTGCCTGCCGACTACGTATTGAAGGCCACCGAACTGGCACGCGAGCGCGGCCTGGCAACGCATCTGGACGGTGCACGACTATTCAATGCTGCTGTTGCCACCGAGACCTCGCTCAAGCAACTGTGCCTACCGTTTGACAGCGTGTCGCTATGCTTTTCAAAAGGCATGGGCACCCCTATTGGCTCGGCCCTGGTGCGGTTCGCAAGCACTGATCGACCGCGCACGGCGCTGGCGTAAAGTGGTGGGTGGCGGCATGCGCCAGTCAGGCATTATCGCCGCTGCCTGTCAGTATGCGTTGGATCATCACATGGCGGACTTAGCCGACGATCACCGCCGTGCAGCGCGCCTGGCAGAAGGTTTGGCGAGGTTGCCGGGCGTCGAGATTACCTCCCAGGCAACTAACATGGTATTCGCGCACTTTCCCGACGAACACGTTCAGCCGCTCTCCGCCTGGCTCAAAGAGCACGGCATTTTGATTGAACTACTCTACGCCACGCGCCTCGTCGCACACCGCGATATCAGCGATGAAGATATCGACAAGGTTACCGCAGTGATGGAGGCCTATTTTAGTCGCCACGGATGACTAGCTGGCGTTAAGCGCAAGATGCACGGCAATCCCAGCCATCATCAAACCAATCAGGCCATCGATAGTGCGCCACGCAATGGGCTTTGAAAGCCAAGGCGACAGTGCGGCACCGCCCCAGGCCAGCAAGCTAAACCACAGTATGGAGGCGGTGGAGGCCCCCGCCACAAAAACCCCGGCGCTCTCCTGCTGAGCGCCAATGGCAGGGATCAGCAGCAGCGTGTCCAGGTACACCTGAGGGTTGAGCACTGTGACGGCAAGGGTCGCGAAAATCACTTTGGTTAAACTGCGCGCCTTGCCCGCTTCCGCGTTCAGCCCCTGCCGCCCGCTAACGGCTCTAAACAGTGCCTGGGCCGCCAGCCAGCTTAAAAACACCACACCCACCCAGCGCATGACCTCCATAGCGCTGGGCATCGTCAGCAGGAAGGCGCTCACCCCAAACATCCCCGCCGTGAGCAGAATAATATCCGCGCTTATACACAGTCCTGCCGACCACCAGTGGTACTCACGACGAATCGCCAGCCCCAGGATGTAGGCATTCTGCGCGCCAATCGCCATGATAATACCGCCGCACACCACCAGTCCGGTGATATAACTTTCCCACATTGCCCTGCTCCCATTGCCGGAATTAGCGTCGTGTTGATAAATCCTGGCACTAAGGTAACGGGCAGCACTGATAACTAAAAATCATCCTGCTAATGGGGTATTAGTTTTTCTTATTTAAAAAAATTCCTCAGAGACTGCCTGAACCAGCCAATGGTGGAACTGATTTTAGCCATTACGATTTCACTCATTCACCCTCGCCACCGCATCGCGGCTGGCCGCTTCCCGCTGCTCACCGGTGAGTTCGACCAAATGCCCCTGGCGCATTTCCAGCAGGCGGTCGGCCTGGTCGAAGTAATGATCATCGTGGCTGATGACCACCAGCGTCTTGCCGAGTGCCCTTAGCTGCGGCAATAGCTCGCGGTAAAAGACTCGCCGGAACTGCGGGTCCTGGTCGGCGGCCCACTCGTCGAGCAGCAAGAGGTCGCGCTGCTCGGCCACCGCCAGCAGCATCGCCAGGCGCTTCCGCTGCCCCTGGGAGAGGTTGGCGTTGGTGACTCGATCGCCGTCAAAATCGAGCTTGCTGTGCATGCCCAGCGCTGCCAGCCACTCTTCCATCAGCGCCGGGTCGGGTGACTCGCCCGCTGGGCCGATCAAGCGGTCAAACAGGTGCAGATCGGTGTAGATCGCCGAGATGTGCTGGCGATAGGTTGTCCAGTCTTCCTCCTGAAGCGGCCTGCCATCGACCCTTATACAGCCGCTTTGGGGCTGGTATAGCCCAGTCAGAAGCCTTGCCAGGGTCGACTTGCCGCTGCCGTTACCGCCGATCAGAAATAGCACCTCGCCGCGTTTTAACGTCAGATCAATAGGGCCAATGGCAAAACCCGGCCGCGCCTCTTCCGCGGGGTATCGATAGGTGATTTGATCCAGCGCCAGCGTTTGCCACTCATGACGCTGGGTAGAATGTCCGAACGGTTCGTGGTGTTCGGCCAGATCGAGCGAGCTAATTTTTTCGAACGCTACCCGGGCGTTGATCAGCGGCGGAAAGGCGCCAATGGCCTGAATCAGCGGCGCGCGCAGAAATAGCAGCGTGAGCGAGAAGGTGGTCGCCACCTGCGCCGACGACCAGCCGAGGCCATTGGCCAGGAAGAACACCACGCCGATGGCGCCCAGCATCATGATGTTGAACCAGTTCACCGCGCTGAGATGGTAGGTATCGCCGCGAATGATATGGTGGCGATACGCTTCGGCGTTGGGGGTGTAAACGTCACGGTACAGCCACTCGGCGCGGTCGCGATTGAGCGCCAGTTCTTTGCGCCCTTCGATCACCGACTGGTAGTCCTCATAGAGGCGGTCTTCAGCATCGCGCAGCTTGGCCATGTGCCGATAGACCTTCGCTACCAGGCGCATGCCCACCAGAATCGTAAAGATCACCCAGAGCGCCGTCACGGCCAGCATGGCAGGGGCGAGCCAGGCCAGATAAAGGGTCACGCCCGCCGTCAGCACCCCACCCTGCACCAACTCCGGCAGGCGCACGAAGGCCACAGTGATATAGCGCACGTCACTGGATAAGCTGGCCAGCAACCGTGCACTGCCAATCTGTTCGATACGCTCGATATCGGTATCCAGAATGCGCTTGATCAGCTGCCCCCGCAGCCTATAGACGAAGTGGTGACCCAGGGTGGTCAAGGCTAATTGCGAGGCCAGGGTGATCGCCAGCAACAACGCCACCAGCGCCAGAAACTCAGGCAGGATTCGCCAGGGATCAGCGAAGGTGCCTAGCATCCGTTCATTGATATAGGCAATGACCCCGATGCCAAGGCCAGCGCTGACCAGGCTGAGCACCACCACCGCCACGAAGGGCCAGCGGTAATCACGCCAGACAATCCTCAACAACTCCATGAATAGGGCTCCTTGGCGATTCGGGGGTTAGCGCCGACGCTTGGTCGGCTTGTTTTCAGGTTTGAGTGGGCAGCCGCCACACAGGGGTTCGCCGGGCAACCTGTATTTGATGCAGCACAGGCGCCTCACCCTGGACGGCGTCTCAGCGCCCAGTTCAAGATAACGTACCGGCTGGTAGAGCGGATTGCGCCGCCCATCGGGAAGCGTCCTGGTGTCGAGATAATCCAGCAGCGGCTCACCCGCGCCAGTAAATTCCGGGTGCCGGGAGCAGGTCTTCCCCACAAACTCCACATAGTGACCAAGGTTGCTCCAGAACACCTTTTCAGACAGCCCGGAGACCACCGCCAGCGCTTCGATGAGCGGTGCACAGTGGTCATCGAATAGGCGGCTGAATCGCGCCTGGGGCGCTTTGGACGCCAATGGCACGCCCCCGTGGGGCAGCCAGATACGCGCGGTCTGGCCCTTATCGCCAAGCGCCAGCCGCAACGCATCCCCACCCACCGGTAAGTCGTAACCCAATAACAGATTGGCCACCAGCGTCGGGATCGAGACACTGCTGAAATGAAACTTCGACCAGATCGACGCAATGGCTTTGGGGTCAGCATCGTCACCGTGGCTGCGGCCATAGCGCGCCAGTTGCTCAATCAAGAAGCCTCGATCCAGCAACGCAGAGGCCGCCAGCGTCGGCTCATCAGGCGGACCAAACGCCGGGGCCTTCATGTTATCCAGCGGCGGCTGGCGGTAAAGCGCCAACAGCGCCTCCGCAGGATCTGCCGCTGCCAAAAGCTCACTCGGTTTGGTCGCCATGTTATTCATAGCCGCCGCAGCCCCCACATAAAGTAAGCCCCGCCAATCAAGGAGGCGACCAAGCCGGCCGGTATCTCATACGGGAAAATGATTTGGCGCCCCACCCAGTCCGCCAGCACCATCAATAGCATACCGATCAGCGCAGCCCCCAGCAGATGCTGCCCTGCCCGGGAGAAGCCGACCAGGCGCGCCATATGCGGCGCCAGCAGGCCAATAAACGAAAGCGGCCCTACCACCAGAGTGGCGCAGGCGGTGAGTAGCGCCACCAGTACCAGCAACGCCAAACGGGCGCGGTTGAGGTTGACCCCCAATGCCCGCGCGGTGGGTGCCCCCAAAGGCAGGATATCCAGCCAGCGGGTCAACGGCAGCGTCACCAGCGCCAGCGCGGCAGCGATTACGCCGACGATCACCGCATTGGTGATATCCACATAGTAGGTAGAGCCCGCCAGCCAGGCGATCACCTGCTGGCCACGTGGATCGCCACCCGCCAGCATCACGCTGCGCACCGCATCAAACAACGCACTGACCGCCACCCCGGTGAGCAGCAAACGCTCCGGGAGATAACCACTCTTGCGGTTAATGCCCACCAACACCAGCAGCGTCGCAAAAGCCCCCAGGGTACCTACGCCAATCAGCATCATATTGGTGGGCGCAGGCAGAAGGAAGATGCCCAGAATCAGCGCAATGGCACAGCCCCCGCTGATACCCAGCACTTCGGGGCTGGCCATAGGGTTGGCGGAAAGGCGCTGGAGAATCGTCCCGGCAGTCGCCAACATTAAGCCACTGGCGGCGGCCGCCATCACCCGGGGCACGCGCCACTGCATGACGTTCCAGTTATCAGGCGACAGCAAATACCAGCCATCAACTCCCTGTCCAACCAACAGACCAAGCAGCGTAGCCCCCAGAAGCGCGAGGATTAAAGCGGTGGCCAAGCGGGTAGGTGCGGGGTGGCGATGGGCGAAAACACCCGCCCCTTTCGGCGGCTGGTCGCCCTGCAGCTTCAGGCGTGGAATCAACCACATTAACAGCGGCGCCCCTAGGGCACCGGTAATTGCACCCGTCGGCACAAAGGCCGCCACCATCCCACCGAACTGCTGCAGCAGCAGATCCGTGGTAGCCAGCAGCACGGCCCCCAATAGCGTCGACCAGAGCAGCCGCGGTCCCAGGCGCCGCGCACCAGCCATGCGCACGATATTGGGCGCTGCCAAACCGATAAAACCGATGATGCCTACCACGCTGACAATGCTGCCGGTAATGAATACGGCCAACCCCATGCCCGCAAAGCGCAGATAGGCAAGCGATACCCCCAGGCTCTTGGCGCTGGCATCGTCAAGCTCCAGCACCGCCAGAGGGCGCAGCAGGAACCAGGCGGCGACACAGCTAATCGCCAGCCGCGGCCAGAGGGTGGCAACGCCGTCCCAGCCGTTTTGCGCCAGAGAACCCGCCCCCCAGATCAGCAGCCCCGAGAGCGCCTCGTGGTTGAACAGCAGTAGCGCCGTAGACAGCGCCCCCAAGTACAGATTGACCACCAAACCCGCCAGCACCACCACGATCGGCGCCAGCCCGCGCCGCCAGGAGAGCAGGAAAACCAGCCCCACTGCCAGCGCGCCGCCTAACAAAGCCACCCATTCGCGGCCAGCCACCAGCAGGCCCGGCGCCAGCAAGGTGGCGGCCATCAACGCCAAATTAGCGCCCGACGCCACTCCCAGAGTAGTGGGCGACGCCAAGGGGTTGCGCAGCACCTGCTGCATGAGCACGCCTGCCAGCCCCAAGCCGCCCCCGGCCAGCAGCGCGATCGAGAGGCGCGGCCACCAAGCATAGTGAAGCAGCAGCTCATCAACGTTCTCGAAGGAAGGCGCCACTAATGCCTGTAGCCCTATCGTAATTCCCCCTTGGCCCTGCAGGCCCAGCCAAAATAGCACCGCCATCGGCAGGCTAAGCAACAGGCAGGCTTTCGCGGGCGACATGCCTCCCACCCGATGGGCAACTTGCGAGGCGCCTAGCATAGTGGACACCCTCTTGTGAACACCGAACAGCTCGCCACGCGGGGCATAATAGGCAACAGCGTCATTGTCTAAGCCTTAATCGTTCAGGAGGTTAATGATTAAATTATTGACAACGATTCTAAATGATAATAATTAGCACTACAATTGACTCCTTATATAAAAAGGAGGCATCACAATGGCAACCAAACCGAGCTACCGGCTTTTTGATATCACCCTCGCCCGGCGCACCCAAGTCAGCGCCTCATTAGTCAGGTTTACTTTCACTGGCCCGGAAGTCAGCCAAATGGCGACCTACGCCCCGGATCAGCGCGTCAAGCTGTTCTTCCCCGAAGGCGGTGGCAGTCTCGACCCGCTGTTTGAGATCGCCAAGCTGGAAGAGCACGACTGGTACGGTGCCTACCGCGCACTGCCGGACGCCCAGCGCCCCTCTGCGCGCACCTACACCATCCGAGCCCTTCGCCCAGAGAAGGCTGAGGTGGACATCGAATTTGTACTCCACGGCGACAATGGCCCCGCGTCGCGCTGGGCAATGCGCGCCCGTCCCGGTGACCGACTCGCCATGACGGCCCCCGACGCCAATGCGGAAGGCCCCAAACTGGGCTTTGAGTGGAAGCCACCCCAGAACGTGCGCCGAATCCTGATTATCGCCGATGAGACCGCCCTCCCCGCGGCGGCTGGCATCCTGGAAACCCTCGATGACCTGCCGCTCAAACCCAGGGCCGAAGCGCTGTTCGAAGTGCCCCGCAGCGACGATGTCCAGCCGCTGCCCCAGGTCGCCAAGCTGAACTGGCTGGCCCGCGAGGCTGAGCCCGACTGCCAACACGGTGAGCTGCTGATGAGAGCGTTGCGTGATATCGATTTGCATACGGAAATTCAAGCACTAGGCGGCACGCCTGCTAACACCACTACCAGCGCCACGACCAACGACGAAAGCGACGATGAGGACGGCCCGCTCTGGGAATCCGCCACTCTGGACGATAGCGCGCCCTTCTACGCCTGGATTGCTGCTGAAACCAAGGTCGCCATGGAGCTGCGTCGCTACTTGGTTAACGAGTGTGGGCTACCCAAAAAGTACGTCACCAGCATGGGCTACTGGCGCAAGGACAAAGCCAATGGATAAAGGTGCAGTAAACGGCACAGCGCTCAGCAGTGATCACACAAGCAAGCCAGTTCAAGCGACCATTGGCTGGCGAGACAGCCCCAGCCACTACGGACGCATAAGCCGTACACTGCACTGGCTGACCGCCGCGCTGGTCACGCTGCAATTTACCGTGTTGCTGGCCTGGCGAGGGATGGGCGAAAACGCTATCACGCTCTTTTTGGCGAGCATCGGGCCTCATGGCTCCTTGGGTTTTATGCTCCTGATCGTAACCCTGACGCGACTTGGCTGGGCATGGGTCAACCGCAAGCAGCGTCCTCCGCAGCCGCCTGGATGGGGTGGTCGCATGGCGCGCCTTGTACATATCGCCTTTTATGGGCTGCTGATTTGGCTACCCGCTTTTGCCATTCTGCGTCAGTACGGGCGTGGCGGGGCGCTGCGCTTTTACGGTATGGAGCTACTGCCCGAAGTCGAGCGCGACATCACCTGGATGACCGCCCCCGCCGCTCTTCTCCACGGCCCACTCTCGTGGCTGCTGTGTGGGTTGGTCATCGGCCATATCTCGATGGCGCTGATTCACAGGTTCTGGCTCAAGGACAAGGTATTGGCGCGGATGGTGTCAAGTGGCCACTGAGGGTGCCACCTCCACCTCAGCGTCAGCCGACTGCTCTGGTGCCAACAGCTTACCGCTCTCCAACCGCACCAACCGATCCGCGAGGTGGAAATAGCGGTCATCGTGGGTGATGACCAGCACCGCCTTGCCCATGCGTTTTAGCTCGGGCAATACCTCGCAGTAGAACACTTCCTTAAATAACGGATCCTGATCCGCCGCCCACTCGTCAAACACCAAAAAGAGCCGATCCTCAAGGTAGGCAACCACCAACGCAAGACGCTTACGCTGCCCCTGGGAAAGCGACTGGGTAGTGAAGGCACCGTTCTCAACCCGCACCTTGTGCTGCAGGTGCAGCTTGGCCAGCAGGCGGTTGCCCTCTTCGTCGAGGTCTTCCCGCGGCGCTTCCAGCAGGCGCTCGAAAAGATGGAAGTCTGAAAAGACGACAGAGAAGAGCTGCCGGTAAGCATCCCAACCATCTGCCTCGACACGCTCGCCATTGAGCAATACCTCGCCACCCTCCGGCGGGTAAAGTCCCACCACGACTTTGGCCAGCGTGGTTTTACCGCTACCGTTGCCCCCCACCAGAAAGACCACTTCCCCCGGCGTAAAGCTCAGATTGATCAGCCCCAATTCAAAGACGTCATCGCTCTGCTCGTGATAGTACTGATGGGTGACGTCGCGCAATTCGAGATGTTGAAAATCAGGCACCTGAGGTGATGTTTGCCGCTCCTGCCCCTGGGGCATCTCGCGGGTGATGTCATCGATGCGGCTAGCGGCGACCCGCGCCATATTGATCCGCGGAATATTGATCAGTAAGCCTTCCAGGGGCGTCACCATATACACAAAGACCAGGGCAAAGCCGGTCATGACCTGGGTTTGGTTAGGCCCATTGCCCGCCAATACAAACAGCACCAGGCCAATAAAAGCGTACATCAGGAACTGCCCCCAACTGGTCGAGATCACGAACAGCGACATGCCATGGGTACGCAGCCGCCGCACGCCTTCAACCGACGCTCCCAGTACCTGATTCATGAACGTGTGGCGCTTGTCCTGATGCAGGCGAAGCTCTTTCGCCCCATCGGTCAGCGCACGGAAATGCCCAAATAAGCGATCCTGCTCTGAGGACGCACTCTGGAGGTAGTGAATAGCGCGTAAGTGCACCAGGTGATAGCCAACAGCGCCCAAGCCAATCACTCCCAGTGCAAACAAGAACACCTGCCATGACAGCATCGCCAGGTAGCCCAAGCACCCCACCACGATGACCGTATTGGTCAATATCACCGGCAAGCTAACGAACAGTACCGCCACATTGTTGCTGTGCTCGGTGAGCGCTGACTGGATCCGCGCACTGCCCACGCGCTCGAACTGAGCAAAGGGGGTCTCAGCCACACACTGGGCGACAAAACTACGCAACTCAGCCAGGGCACGCTGCCCTAACCGCTCAAACAGCGCCGTCGACACCATTCGACAGAGCATTAACGCCACAGCAATACCCGCGAAGGCCCAAGCCGCACTGGCATGACTGGCGGCATCGCTGGTCAACGCGGCATTAATTTGGGCAATCAGCAGTACGCTGAAAAGCCCCGCGAGAATACTGGCCAGCGCAGCGGCGGTCATCAGCCCGCGGGTTCGACGAATCAGATAGACAAGCACGTTCACCTCGTTGGGAAAGCAATTAGAAAGCGACACCTATCCATACAGACGAATCGTCAACCCCAAAAATTAACCCATATTTATGTAAACAAACCTCATTCTCATTCGTCTTTAGATAAGGAAATCAGTAATAACGCCTTTTTGTTGATATTTAATAGGAGCGTAGCGGTGTCCCGTTCTGTCCAGGCACAACCCCAGGTACACGTACCTTCCGAAAGCCACACGGTGGCCTCGCTGCTCTCACGCCCCGAGGGCTACACCTATCAAGTCATTGGTGATACCACCACGCAGTCGCTGATCGTAAAGGGTGATCACGAACGTCTTGAATGGTCATTAGTGGACGATAGCAACACCTTGACGCTGCGCTGGCCGCAGCGCTCAGCGCCACCACTCCCGGCATTGCTTGCCGCTATCGAGGGGGCTTTTGCCGTTTACCCTGGCAGTGTTGCGCTACGCCTTCAGCTACCTAGTGCTTTGCACACCAAGCTGTGTGCCACTGGCGTCGCGGTGAGAGATAGCCACGGAGCGCTGTGGGCCTATGCGGAGCTCTTTTGGCAGTTACCGACGCTTTGGCTTACCCCACCACCCACGCGCCCTTACCCGCAGCAGCCCATATTGGAGAATGGAAAACGACACCCACGTCGCCCGCCGCGCCCCAGTGGCACGGTGTATCAGCGCCATATTGCCTGGCTGGATGCCACCCTGAGTTTTCGCGTCCTTGACCTGGAACAGGACCTTGAACGCTTCAACCGCTGGATGAACGACCCGGTCGTCGCCCATTTCTGGGAAGAACAGGGGGATTTGGCGCAGCATCGCGAGCGGCTGGAAAGCACGCTCCAGAATCCCAGCGTGGTACCGCTGATCGGCTGTATCGACGGTGAACCCTTCGGGTATTTCGAGACTTACTGGGCCAAGGAAGACCGCATCGGCGCTTATTACGACGCCGATGATTTTGACCGCGGCTGGCACGTGCTGATCGGCGAAGCCGCTTTTCGCGGGCGGCCCTATGTCGCGGCCTGGCTGCCCTCTATCTCGCACTATTTATTCCTGGACGACTGCCGCACCCAGCGCCTGGTGATCGAGCCCCGCGTGGATAACGCCAAGATGCTGCGCAACCTTGCCCAGTGCGGTTACGCCCATGTGAAGGTGTTCGATTTCCCCCATAAGCGAGCCATGCTCGGCATGCAGCTACGCGAACACTTTTTTAACGAGCGCAGCTGGATTCCGCTGCCGCCCCACCCTGGGTCAGCGCCACGACCCGACCCACGCTTCACCTTATAAACACGTCAGCCACGAGGACGCTTATGCATATTCACGACTTGATCGGCATCGGTTTCGGCCCTTCCAATATTGCCCTGGCCATTGCGCTCGACGAACAGCGCCAGGCGGGGAACGCACGGGATGCCTTCTTTATTGAGCGCCAGCCCTGCTTTGCCTGGCACCCGCATATGCTGCTGGACAATGCCCATATGCAGATCTCTTTCCTCAAAGACTTGGTCACGCCCCGCAACCCAGGCAGCCGTTTCAGCTTTCTCAACTATCTTCACAGCAAAGGCCGTCTGCAGGACTTTATCAACCTGCAGACCTTCTTCCCCAGCCGCCACGAGTTCAATGACTACCTGAGCTGGACGGCCAGCCACTTTGAACACCAGTGCGCCTATGGAGAGGATGTATTTGAAGTACTGCCCGAAACGGATAACGACGAGGTCGACTACCTTCGCGTGCGTTCACGGGATGAGAGCGGTGCGGTGCAGGAAAGGCTCACCCGTTCACTGGTGATCAGCGTGGGCGGCGCGCCCAATGTGCCTGAATGCTTCGCCGGCCTAAAAGACGACCCGCGGGTCTTCCACTCCAGCCACTACCTTCGTGAGCTGGCCAAGCAAGACGCCCCCAAACGCATTGCGGTGATCGGTGCTGGCCAAAGCGCCGCGGAGATATTCCTGGATCTGCACGGCCGCGAAGGCATTCAGGTGGATCTTATTAGCCGAGCGTGGGCCTTTAAGCCCTCGGACGATAGCCCCTTCGTTAACGAGATTTTCAATCCCGAATACACCGACTATGTGTTCAACAACCCCACTGGGCAGCGGGAAGCGTTGCTGCAGGAGTACAAGAGCACCAACTACTCAGCGCCTGACTTGGCGTTGATTCAGGAAATTTACGATGTGTTCTACCAGCAAAAAGTGACCGGCCAGGCCCGCCACCGCTTCCGCCGCCGTCATGAGGTCATTGGCAGCGAAGCAACTAACGAAGGCGTCGAGCTCAACGTGCGAGACCTGGAGACGGGCCATACGGATATCACCCGTTACGACGCCGTGGTGTTAGCCACCGGCTATGTACGCGACACCTATAAAAAGCTACTGGCCCCGGTTGAAGACTACCTATCTGACTTTGCCGTCAACCGCCACTATCAGCTTTACACCAAGCCTGAATTCAAACCGGCTATTTTCCTGCAGGGAAGTTGCGAGCCCACCCATGGCTTGAGCGACACCCTGCTGTCGATTTTGGCGGCGCGGACAAGTGAGATTTGCGAGGCACTCGATCAGACAACCGCCTTGTCTACCTCATCCCCCTGTAAGCAAGAAGTTCCCGCGCCGTAGTGCCCAACCCCGGTGTTCACAAGGTGTTGACATCGGGTTACAGCTATGCATAATACAAACAATAACAATTAGTATTTACAAAAAGCCAAAACGATATACATCCAAGGAGAACACTTGTGAATCAACCTACTTTCCGCAAGCGGTGGTTAACAGCCGCTGTTGCTGTTGCTGCCTGCAGCTCGTCAACGGCGGTGCTTGCTCAGAGTAATACAAATTTATCGACAGACCGTGATGGCAGCGAGCTGTCTACACTTACTGTCACCGGGGAGCGCTTACCCTTCGGTATGACCGAAAATAGCAATTCCTATACGAGTGAAAGCGCTAGTATAGGTTTGGCTTCAGAGTCTGTTAAGGAAACACCGCAGTCGGTAAGCGTTGTGACACGTGAACGCTTGGATGATCAAGGGACGACCTCCCTGTCTGATGCCATGCGCAATGTGACGGGCATCACCGTTCGCGAATACGGCCCAAATCAATATGAAATTAAAGCACGAGGCTACAATATTGGCTCATTTCTAGTAGATGGTAGTCCAATTCAAGATACGGGTAGTGCCTGGGAAAGCGCTGGTGTATTCGATACGGCTTTGCTCGATCGTATTGAAGTGCTTCGCGGTCCTTCGGGCATTCTTCAAGGTGCTGGCGAGCCTAGTGGCACCATCAATCTGGCCCGCAAACGCGCCCTAGCGGAATCTCAAACATCTGTATCATTATCTGCTGGTACAGATGATGCTTATCGCGGCGTTGTCGATGTTACCGGCGCACTGGACAAGGAAGGGAACATAAGAGGTCGCTTCGTCGGCGTTTATGACGATAGAAATTCTTTTATTGATCAAGGTTATTCCGAAAACCAAGTAGGCTATGGCACAATCGAATTTGATTTGACCCCTGAAACAACACTTTCAATCGGGGCTACTGCTCAAGATGAAGAGTTCCGTCCTCACTCCGGATTGCCTACCTACAGTGATGGCACGCTGCCCAATGTAGATCGCTCGACCTACCTCGGATCTGACTGGGATAAGCAGACAGGAGACGCGCAACGCTATTTTATGGAACTGGATCACCGTCTAGCCAATGGAGGAGCCATAACATTCAAAGCGAACCGCCTGGATCGTGATGCAAGTCTTAGAAAAAGCAGTGAAGGCGTACTACAGGCCGACCCTACAACAGGGAATTTTGCTATACGCCAAATTGCATGGGATACGACTAAACAAGATGACTATTTCGAGGCTCAAGCTCAATCACCATTTACGCTGCTAGGATCAACACATGATGCAATCGTTGGAGCAAGCTATCAAAATAGTGAATTGAATAATCAGTGGGTATTTGGTGAACCAGTTTTTCTGCCTCAAAACCTTTTCGAACCCAACAATAGCTCTCCGGAACCGGCTTTTGACGGCACACCAGGTAGAACCCAGTTTAATACTGAGCAACGTGCCACCTATGGCAAGATAAATTTCAATGCTTCTGACTCACTTACCGTTTCACTTGGGGGCCGTGTTAACTGGTGGGAGACAGATAACTTTAGTGGGGGTGAGCCTTCAAGCGATACTGGCAGAGAGTTCACTCCTTATGCTGGGCTTATTTATAGATTAAATCCTGAGATAAATCTTTACACTAGCTACACTAGTATTTTTGAACTTCAAAACGCAGTAGACGAAACCGGGGATGCCATCAAACCCCGCGAGGGCGACCAAATTGAAGCTGGCATAAAAGGCTCACACTATGAAGGTAATCTAAATTGGCATGCGGCGATTTTCCGCATTGAAGATACAAACCGCGCCTTTTCAGATCCAGATAGACCTGGAGTCTCTATTCCCATTGGCGAAGCAAAAAGTGAAGGGTTCGAACTGGAAGTCAGTGGTCAGTTGATGCCTCGCTGGGATATCAGCGCTGGTTATGCTTATACGGAAACAGAATTCGTAAGGGATGCCAATTCAGAAGGACTTACGCTATCACCAGATACGCCGGAGCATAACTTAAATCTATGGTCACGTTATCGGTTCAGCGATAATCCAAATCAGGGTTGGCGCGTTGGTGCAGGCGTAAATACCTATAGTGGCATTTATGCTGAAAGTGGTGATGCCCGCACTGAACAAGGCGGCTACACAACAGTATCGGCATTGGTCGGCTACCAAGTAAATGAGAACTTAGATATCTCATTAAATGGCAATAATCTCACTGATAAAGAGTATTTCTCTACCGTCAGAGGTGCAACAAGACACAACTATTATGGCGCACCTCGTAACTTCATGATGACTATGAAGTATGACTTCTAAAAATTAAAAATAATTATTTTCCAGCCCTGTCCCAGCAGGGCTGAATCATATTCCTCCACTAAAAAATAAAAATCCACACACTCAATCTAAAAAAATGAAAATTTTATTGAAATAACCAAACTATTTCCTCAAAGGCGTTACTGTGAAACCTTTAAATCTTATTTCTATAAAATGGCGCTTTACTGCTTATACGGCATGCTTTTTATTAATAGCCAACTCATCAATGGCAGCTAAAGGCCCCTCCTCCATTTCAGTTTTTGATTGGACTATTGCAGAAACACTTCTCTCGCTTGAACCTGACTCTGCATCACTAGGTAATATTGATGCTTTCCACACATGGACTGGCGCTGAATATAAAGATACCGACATCACCGATATTGGAACACAGACTTTTCCAAATATGGAACTGCTCAGTAATATTTCACCAGAGCGAATACTTCTTTCTCCTAGCCAGACCCGCTTAGGCCAAAGGTTACAGGATATTGCACCTACCACTATTATCCAATCCTATCCCTATGTCAGCAATAGACACGACAGCCTGTGGGCAAGTCTCGATGCATTTACCCTTGAGATTGGCAGAGCCGTCAATCAAAGGGAAGAAGCGGAAAAGCTGATATCGAACACCCGATCTCATCTCGATGCATTGAAAAACGAGATAAAACCTCAGCCACCTTTGCTCATCGTTCAGCTAGTCAACGAGCATTATGTCCGCGTATATGGTGACAACAGTATGTTTCAGGGTGTACTTAAAAAGTTGGATTTAAGCAACGCATGGACAGAAAAAACCAATCAGTGGGGCTATTCATTGGTAAGCATCAGGGAGCTTTTTAATGTGGAAGAAGCGAGGCTGGTTGTCCTAGAAAGTGCCTTCCCGGTAGGTATAGAAAATCGTATCGATACTAGCGGTATGTGGCGTTATCTTCCCAGCGTCCGGCGTGGGGATTTTATCGTTCTGCCCTCTTCTTTTTGGATAGCCGGCGCCCACCCCTCCGCTCAACGCTTTGCCGATGCCTTGGCAAAAGCTTTGCAATAGGCTCAACTCAAATGAGCTACTCTTTTCTTCTCATTCGAATCAAGCCATGCTAGGCGAGTACAATAAACGATATAACTGTAGCGGCATACCGCTACAGTTATTCTATAAGCAAGAGGCCATCAAACCTTGACTCAAGCTGGCGCATGCTCACCGATATACCGGTGGACACTGGCTTGCAGTCGCTGCTTCACCTGAGATATCAAGTCCTCATCCCCCACAATTGAGAAGTGATCCTTAGGATTTTCAATTGAGGTTTTAGGAGTCCGATTCAACTGAGATGCTAACTCCTGCTGTTCCTGCCAGTCTCTTCTAGATGCCCACCAGCAATCCACTTCACAGCTCAACGCTGGTAAGGTATCAAGCTGTAGTGAAAGATGCTTTAAGTGCCTTGCCACACAGAATATTCGAGCAAGCTCCTCATTATCCAAAGCTGCGTAGCCCTCACGGCCAACTGCATCGAATGATTCCATTAGCCTCGACAACTTAATGGCAACCCTCTCCTCACTCGGTTCTTGTAGGCTCTCTTCAGTACCATCGTGCGTTTCAAGGTCTGCGCCTGGCAGTATTATCGATGCAAAGTTAACGAAATCTCTCTCCCAGCTATCCTCATTGTGCAGGCCTGGGCCAGGTATATAGGGATCTATCAAAGCCAAATGGCTTACATCTTGCTCCACCCCTTCAAGTCGTGCCGCAATCATCGCCGCCAATGCCCCACCAAGGGACCATCCCAATAGCCGATAGGGTCCCACGGGCTGTATGCGACGTATCGTTTCAACATAGGCATCCGCCATTGCCTCCAACGACGAGTCTTGATGTTCAGGATCAGTTAGCATCCGACACGGAAGTCCATAGACTGTGCATAATCCTTGCAGGTGTCGGGCCAACGGTTGATAGTCGAAAACCGTTCCCATTACAGCATGGATACAGAATAGCGGCGGCTGATCGCGACACTCGCCATTGAGCATGACAGCCCCTTTGGGCAGCGCCTCGCCGTTACTCCTCTCTCCCAACAGATCCCCAATAGTCGGTTTCTGCATCAGGTCGAACAATTTGAAGTTAAGCCCAGGTTTCCGTAGCGCTTGCACACGGCTCATCACTTTCAAGCTCAGCAGGGAGTCCCCACCCAACTCGAAGAAGTTGTCGGTCTCTCCGACTCGTTCAACACCCAATACCTCTTGCCATATCTCAGCGAGCTGTTGGGCTTCTTGCGTAGAGGGCGTCACATACTCGCGTTTTTCCTCGAAATTAGGTTCAGGCAGTGCTTTGCGATCTACCTTGCCGTTGGCGTTCAGCGGCAGTGCATCAAGCGAGACCAGCACTCCCGGCACCATATAGTCCGGTAGCGTTTGACCCAGCGCTTCACGTAATGAGCTGGTATCGAGTTCACTGTCGGCTTGAGGCACCACATAAGCGACTAACCTAGAGCCGCCCGAACCTTCTTGGGCGACAACCACGGCCTCGCGAATGTCTGGTTGCGATAGCAGTTCGGCTTCGATTTCACCGAGCTCGATACGCAGGCCTCGGACCTTCACCTGATGATCGAGGCGACCAAGATATTCGAGCTGGCCATCCTCTCGCCAGCGAACCAGATCGCCGGTGCGGTAGAGGCGTTCGCCCTCCGTGAATGGATCGGCGATAAAACGCTCCGCCGTGAGATCACTGCGATTAAGGTAGCCACGGGCCAGGCTTATCCCGCCCAGGTACAACTCTCCTGCGACGCCCTGTGGTACCAGGTTGAGTTCATCATCCAAGACGTAAGTGCGGGTACCGCTAATGGGTCGTCCAATGGGGATCTGGCGGTGGGCGTCATCACGACACCACCAGTGAGTAACATGAATGGTGGTTTCAGTAGGGCCATAGAGATCGTGGAGGTTGGCACCGTCGAGATACTCAGCCACATCCTGCTGCAGCGTGGCTGGAACGGCCTCACCACCACACATAATATGCTTGAGCCGCGTCTTGGCCTTCACATCGGGATAGGCCAGAAAGGCCTTGAGCATTGAAGGCACGAAATTGAGCGTGGTTACATCGTGCCGCTGAATCAGCTCGATGATGCGCTCTGGATCTCGATGGTCGCCTGGCTGGGCGATCACCAAACGCGCCCCGACACTCAGCGGCCAGAAAATTTCCCATACCGAGACATCGAACCCGAACGGTGCCTTGTGCAGTACGGCATCCACATCGGTGAGCTGGTAGGTCTCCTGCATCCAGACCATGCAATTGGTTAAGGCATCATGGCGGATGGCGGCGCCCTTAGGCCGACCGGTGGAGCCTGAGGTATAAATCACATAGGCGAGCTGCTCACCGTGCAGCGTCACCGAAGGGTTTGTCGAGGCATGATGCGCGACATCCAACTGATCCAACTCAATAACGTTCAGGCCATCAGCGACCGGCAGTGACTCGCGCAAGTGGTGCTGAGTCAGCAGCAGCTCGATACCACTATCCTCGGCTATGAAGGCCAACCGCTCGGCGGGATACTCGGGATCCAGCGGGACATAAGCACATCCCGCTTTCAGAATACCTAGCAATCCTACTACCATCTCAATGGAACGCTCCATTGCAATCCCTACCCGAGTCTCGGGTTTTACACCCAATCCAATCAGATAATGAGCCAAGCGGTTGGCACGGGTATTGAGTTCGGCGTAGCTGAGGTGCTGATCATCGAAGATGAGGGCCGCGGCCTCTGGAGTTGACGCTGCTTGGCGCTCAAGCAATTGATAAATAGGTGGAGCATCGAGGTGCTGATCTGGGTTCTCTCCCCACCCAATCAACAGTTTCAGTTCGTTTTTTCCTAGCAGGCTAATCTCACTTAGTGATTGCTGAGATGCAGTTTGCAGGCTTGCCACGATACCGGCTACGGCTGAACGCATGTAATCACACAGCCGCTGTGCGCCGATGACACGGCTCACCTGCCCCACCAGTCGAAAGCCTTCTCCCAGATCATCCACCGACATCCCAATGGGGTAGTTAGTACGCTCCTGCCCCCCTAGAGACTCCATGCCTTTCCATACATTAATGGGGCTACTTTCTGTCTTGGGAGCGTTGTAACGGTAGTTCAGCAAGCTCGTAAATAGTGGCATCCCCCCGGGCAACCCACTGCAGCGCTGTGCTAGCCCAAGGCTGGCATGCTCTTGGTTCAACAACGCACTAAGGACGCTATGAGTCTGCTGCAAGCACTTATCGACGGTTTGAGACCCTGTTGTGATGCGAACAGGCAAGGTGTTGATAAACATCCCCAGTGCACGCTCTGCCCCTTCAGTGCCCTGCATACGGCCGAACAAAACGGTGCCGAACACTACATCGTCCCGCCCAGTGGTTTTGCTGAGCACCAAGGCCCAGGCTAAGTGAAATAGGCTGGCCGCGCTGACTCCATGGCGCTGCGCCTGCTGCCGCACCTGTTGAGCCAACTCTGGTTCTAGCGGCAGCTGCATTTCCTCGATATCGCTGCCATCGCCACGTACCTCCAGCAGCCCGAAGGGCGCTGTCGGTTCTTCAATATCGCCCAACTGCTCTCGGAAAAAGGCCTCATGCTCTTCCGGGCTGACCCCTAGTCGGGTCTGGGCAACAAAATTACGGAATGGAAGTGGATGGGGTAGTTCATCTTCGCGGCCTTGCTGGATCAGGGCAATTTCTTCCACCAGTCGCTCAAGGGTGGTGTGATCCATGACGAGATGGTGGCTAGGTAGTTGCAACAGCCAGCGGTTTTGCTCGGCATCGTATGCCGCCACCGCTCGAAGCATGGGGGCTCGTCGCACATCAAGGCGATGATGCTCGGGATCCACCTCTGCATTCAGCCGTTCAGCTACGTTTTGTGATAGGACGCCATCCATGGTTAGCCACTCGAGGGCTAATTCGGCATACCGGTATACCACCTGCACCGGCTCACGCAGGTTTTCCCAAAGCACGGCCGTGCGCAGGATATCGTGGCGGGCAACCAGCTGGTTAAAACCGGCAGTAAAGGCTTCCAGCCGTTCTCGGCTGTCGAAGCCAAGCAGCCGAGGCGTCACATAGGCATCACCCTCTTCCTGCAGCCGGTGGTGGAAGAGAATCCCCTCCTGCAGTGGTGCCAGTGGGTAGATGTCCTGAATATTGCTAGCGCCACCAGGCACAGCGGCTTCGATCTCACGAAGTTCTTCGGCATTGAGCTCGATTAGTGTCAACATTTCAGGCTGGAGAACCTGACAGTCGTAAGGGATCAGATTGGGCGGGATATTGATTTCCTGCTGCTCTGATTTCTGCGTCAATACCTGGGCAAAGGCCGCTAGCTCTGGACATTGAAACAGCGTGCGTACCTGCGCCTTCAAGCCCCGATGCCGCATTTGCTCCAACACTTTCAGAGCCAATAGCGAATGGCCCCCCAGCTCAAAGAAGTTGTCGTGGCGGCCCACTTGGTCGACGCCAAGCACTTCAGCCCAGATTTCCGCCAGTGCTTCTTCCACCTCGCCTTGAGGCGGCTCATACTGCGAGCCACTGGCTAAATCCGGCTCAGGTAACGCCTTGCGGTCTACTTTGCCATTGGCATTCAACGGCAGTGCATCAAGAGCCACCACAACGCCCGGCACCATATAGTCCGGTAGTTTTTGTCCCAGTACTTTAAGTAGTGAATTGGTATCGAGTTCACTGTCGGCTTGGGGAACCACGTAAGCCACCAACCTAGAGCCGCTAGGGCCTTCTTGGGCGACCACCACCGCCTCGCGAACCGCCGACTGAGCGAGTAGTTCGGCTTCGATCTCGCCCAGCTCGATACGCAGGCCACGAATCTTCACCTGGTGATCTAGGCGGCCCAGGTACTCGAGCTGGCCATCGTCACGCCAGCGCACCAGATCGCCGGTGCGGTAGAGGCGCTCGCCCTTAGCAAACAGGTCGGCGACAAAACGTTCTGCAGTAAGGTCGGGGCGGTGTAGGTAGCCCCGAGCCAACCCAATGCCTCCGAGATAGAGCTCCCCCGCGACGCCAGGGGGTGCCAAGTTAAGATCGCCATCCAACACATAGGTACGAATACCAGCAATCGGTTGGCCGATCGCTACGTGATTGCGCCCATCGTCTTGGCACGTCCAGTGGGTAACGTCGATGGCCGCTTCAGTGGGACCATAGAGGTTATAGAGCGCCGTATGAGGCAACCGAGCAAATACTTGGCTCTGCAATTCAGCCGGTAGCGCTTCGCCGCTACACACCATGCGTGTCAGGCTGGTGCAGGTCTCGACCTCGCCATGGGCCAGGAAGGCCTGCAACATTGAAGGTACGAAATGTAGCGTGGTGATCTTGTGGGTACGGATTAATTCAACCAGTTGGGCTGGCTCACGGTGAGCGCCTGGCGGGGCCATCACTAGCCGCGCGCCCTGCATCAGCGGCCAGAAGAACTCCCACACAGAAACATCGAAGCTAAACGGCGTCTTCTGCAGCACCGCATCGTCGGCCGTTAGATCATACGCCTGCTGCATCCAGTGTAGGCGGTTAGTCAGCGCGTGATGGCGGTTGGCTGCGCCCTTGGGCCGTCCGGTGGAGCCCGAGGTGTAGATCACATAAGCAAGATTTTCGCTGTCCAGGGCCACGTTCGGATTGGTCGGCGCATGGTGAGTAACATCCAATCGATCCAGCTCAATGATGCTCAACCCATCAGCCACCGGCAACGTATCGCGTAGATGCTGCTGGGTAAGCAGCAACTCGATACCGCTGTCCTCGACCATATAGGCCAGCCGCTCGGCGGGGTAATCCGGATCCAACGGTACATAGGCGCCACCCGCCTTGAGGATCGCCAGTAGCCCCACCACCATCTCAAGGGAGCGCTCAACAGCTATACCCACCCGCGTCTCAGGTTTTACACCTAGGCCGATCAGGTAGTGGGCCAACTGGTTGGCGCGGGCATTGAGCTCGGTGTAGTTGAGCGACTGATCTTCGAATATTAGTGCCGTAGCCTCTGGGGTTGCCTCAGCTTGTAGCTCAATTAGGTGATGGGCTGGATGGGCATCGAGATTCCGTTGTGTGTTTACGCCCCATTCCTGTAATTTTAGCTGTTCATCTTTATCTAGCAGTTCGATATCGTTCAACGCACGCTCTGGAACCTCTGCCAGCGCCTTTAAAATGACCGTATAGTGCCGAGCTAGACGCTCAACAGTGGTTGCATCAAACAGCCCTTCTGAATAAACGAAGCTAGCCTCCAGACCATCATCCTTGCGTTCTACCACATTTAATGTCAGCTCGAACTGAGCTTCTCTCTTCTCTAGTGGCCAGGTGCTCAGTTCCAGCCCTGGCAGCGTCTGCAGCGATCCATGATCTTGCCGCTGGTGATTGAACATCACCTGGAACAGCGGCGTGTGGCTCAAGCTACGCTCGGGCTGCAGCGCTTCCACTAATTGCTCGAATGGCAGATCCTGATGTTCTTGTGCCCCCAGAGCGGCACGTTTGCCCTGCTCCAGCGCCTCGGTCAAGCGCAGGCGACCATAAAACGTATTACGCAGCACTTGGGTGTTGACGAAAAGCCCCACCACGCCTTGGGTTTCCGTCCGGTGGCGGTTGGCGATTGGCACGCCGACCCGGATATCCTCCTGCCCGGTATAGCGATACAGCAGCGCTTGGAAGCCTGTCAGTAGTGTCATAAACAGGGTGGCACCCTGTGCTTGGGTTCGCTTGCGCAGCCCATTTATCAGTGACTCTTGGAGCACCATGTGGCGGCGCGCAGCGTGATAATGTCCATCGTTACGGCGCGGGCGATCAGTCGGCAACTGCAGTACCGGGTGTTCGTCGCCAAGTTCCGCCTGCCAGTAGGCGAGCTGGCGCTCTTTCTCGCCCGCTTCCATCCATTGACGCTGCCAGAGTGCATAATCAGCGTACTGAATCGGCAGGGCTGGCGGCTGCCATGTTTCACCCGCTACCCGAGCGGAGTAGTCCGCAGAAAACTCATCGATGATCAACTGCATCGACCAGCCATCGGAAATGATGTGGTGCATCACTACCACCAGCAAGTGCTTCTCTGCTGCTAGGCGAAGCAGCCCCACCCGCAACAGCGGCCCCTGTTCCAGATCGAAAGGATCATCGCAAAGCCGATCAACCTGATTTTCTATTGCCCCTTCTCGTTCAGCCTTCGGCATATGACCTAGGTCGACTTCATGCAATGCGAAGTTGCTATCAGCCTGCACCACTTGCATGACCCCACCCTCGACATCGTCACGGAACACCGTGCGCAATGTTTCATGACGAGATATCAAAGCGGCAAAGCTACCCCGCAATGCATCAATATCCAGCGAGCCCTTAAGGGTCAGAGCACCAGTAATATGGTAAGCGCTGTTTTCGGGATCCAAACGCCACAGAAACCATTGGCGCAGTTGCGCATAGGAGGGTGAGCAAGTACTCAATTGGGAATCAGGGCGCCTAAGAATTGGGAACTGGCCAATGCCCAACCCTTGAGTACGAATTTTGTCGTACACCACACGGCGTTGTTCGGCTGACAATCCGGTGAAGCGCTCCGCAATACGACGGGTATCGATGTTACTCATTGAACGGTGTCCATGCTGTCGATGAAGGAATCAATGTCAGAGAGCGATTTCTCAAAGGAGTGGCCACTGCTTTGAGTGGTAATGCGTTTTGCTAAGTCACGGAGTAGTGGATTTTTAAACACCTGCGATATTTTGAGTTCAACTTGCATATCAGCTTGAACGCTAGCTGCCATTTGCATCGCAAGTAGCGAGTGCCCGCCCAGTTCGAAGAAGCTGTCGTGACGCCCCACTTGATCCATGCCCAACACATCAGCCCAGATTTCCGCCAGCGCTTCTTCCACCTCGCCTTCAGGCGGCTCGTATTGCGAGCCACTGGCTAAATCCGGATCAGGGAGTGCCTTGCGATCCACCTTGCCGTTGGCATTCAACGGCACTGCATCGAGGGCGACCACAACGCCCGGCACCATATAGTCCGGTAGCTTTTTACCGAGTGCTTCACGTAGTACGGCGGTATCGAGTTCACTGCCAGCTCGGGGCACCACATAAGCGACTAACCTAGAACCACCGGGTCCTTCTTGAGCGACTACTACTGACTCGCGAACCTCCGGCTGAGATAATAGCTCGGCTTCGATCTCACCCAGTTCGATACGCAGGCCGCGGATTTTCACCTGGTGGTCTAGGCGACCCAAGTACTCGAGCTGGCCATCCTCCCGCCAGCGCACTAGGTCGCCGGTGCGGTAGAGGCGCTCGCCCTTGGCAAACGGATCGGCGATAAAACGTTCTGCAGTAAGCTCTGGGCGGTGTAGGTAGCCCCGCGCCAACCCAATGCCTCCAAGATAAAGCTCACCCGCGACCCCGGGAGGCGTCATGTTGAGATCGCTGGCTAGTACGTAGGTGCGGATACCGGCGATCGGTTGGCCAATCGCTACCTGATTGCGCCCATCGTCTTGGCACGTCCAGTGGGTAACATCGATAGCTGCTTCTGTGGGGCCATAGAGGTTGTACAGTCCCGTTTGAGGTAACCGAGCCAATACTTGGTTCTGCAGTTCAGCCGATAACGCTTCGCCGCTACATACCAGACGCGTCAGGCTGGTACAGGTTTCGATCTCGCCATGGGCCAGGAAGGCCTGCAGCATTGAAGGTACAAAGTGCAGTGTAGTGATGTTATGGCTACGGATTAGCTCGACCAACTGTACCGGTTCACGATGGGCACCTGGTGGCGCCATCACCAGTCGGGCGCCCTGCATCAGCGGCCAGAAGAATTCCCATACTGAAACATCGAAACTGAAGGGCGTTTTCTGTAGCACCGCATCGTCGGTCGTTAGGCCATAGGCGTCTTGCATCCACTGTAGGCGATTGGACAGTGAATAGTGACGATTGGCCGCGCCCTTAGGCCGCCCGGTGGAGCCTGAGGTGTAAATGATATAGGCAAGGTGTTCACCATGCAGGGCCTCTTCAGGGTTGGTTGACGAATAAGGCGTCACATCCAACTGATCCAGTTCAATAACGTTCAAGCTTTCAGCTACTGGTAACGACTCGCGAAGATGTTGCTGGGTGAGCAGTAGCTCGATATCGCTGTCTTCGACCATATAGGCTAATCGATCGCTCGGATAATCTGGATCCAGCGGTACGTAAGCGCCACCTGCCTTGAGAATGCCCAGCAGCCCTACCACCATCTCGATGGAGCGTTCAACGGCAATGCCTACCCGAGTTTCGGGTTTTACACCTAGACCGATAAGGTAGTGGGCCAACTGGTTGGCGCGGTTATTGAGTTCGGTGTAGTTGAGCGACCGATCTCCGAGTACTAGTGCAGTAGCATCGGGGATTTCCGCAGCCTGCTTCTCAATCAGTTGATGGATTGGTGCAGCCTCGGAATAATGTTGGGTATTTTCTCCCCACTCGCTCAACCGTTGCTGTTCGTCTGTTCTGAGTAGGTTGATCTCACTTAATGGTTGTTGAGGCACCGCTTGCAGATTGTCTACAATACCTACAATGGCTGAGTTCAAATAATCACAAAGCCGCTGTGCTCCGATCGCACGGCTCACCTGCCCTACTAACTGGAAGCCGTTACCTAGATCGTCCACCGACATCGTGATCGGGTAGTTGGTGCGCTCTTGGCCCCCCAGCACCTCCATACCTTCCCAGGTATGAGCGATGCTTCCCTCTTGCTGAGGTGCGCTGTAACGATAGTTCAGCAGACTCGTGAATAGTGGAGTTCCGCTTGGTAACCCGCTGCAGTGCTGTGCGAGGCCAAGACTGGCATGTTCATGGTGCATTAGCACAGATAGAGCGTCGTGGGTTTGGCGTAAGCACTTATCGACACCTTGAGCACCCACTTTGATACGCACCGGTAGCGTATTGATAAACATACCCAGCGCCCGCTCGGCCCCTCCAGTGCCTTGCATACGCCCAAACAGCACAGTTCCAAATACTACGTCGTCATGCCCTGTGGTCTTGCTTAGCACCAAGGCCCAAGCCAAGTGGAATAGACTAGCCGTGCTTACACCATAGCGCTGAGCCTGCTGCCGAACTTGCTGGGCTAGTTCCGTAGTCAAAGGAACGCGCACTTCTTCGATATCGCTGCCATCGCCACGAACGTCTAGCAGCCCGAAGGGCGTTGTCGGTTCTTCAACATCGTTCAACTGCTCTCTAAAGAAGACTTCGTGCTCTTCCAGGCTTACTCCTAGCCGGGCCTGCGCCACGAAGTTGCGGAAGGGTAGCGGTGGAGGTAACTCGCTCTCGCGGCCTTGCTGGATCAGGGAAATTTCTTCTACCAGCAGCTCAAGAGTGGTGTGATCCATGACTAGATGATGACTAGGTAACTGTAGCAACCAGCGTCCCTGCTCAGCATCGTGGGCAGCCAGCGCCCGAATCATAGGTGCTTGGCGCACATCGAGGCGATGGTGCTCAGGATCCACCTGAGTGTATAACCAGTCGGCCACACCGCCGGTGGCCGCATCTGGCGCGGTCGGCCATTCGATATCCAGCATGGCATGTCGATACACCACCTGCACCGGTTCGCAGAGGCTTTCCCAGAGCACTGCAGTACGTAAAATATCGTGACGGGCAATCAGCTTATTAAAACCAGAAATAAATGCTTCCAGCCCCTCCCTGCTATCAAAGCCCAGCAGACGCGGAGTGACATAGGCATCGCCCTCTTCCTGCAGCCTATGGTGGAAGAGAATCCCCTCCTGCAGTGGTGCCAGTGGATAGATATCCTGAATATTACTCGCCCCACCGGGCACTGCCGCTTCGACCTCACGAAGTTCTTCGGCATTGAGCTCGATTAGCGTCAACATCTCGGGCTGGAGAGCCTGGCAATCGTGAGGAATCAAATTGGGTGGGATGGTGATCTCAGCTTGCTCGGGCGCTTGCATCAACGCGTGAGCAAAGGATGCCAGTTCCGGGTGTTGGAACAGAGTACGCACCTGCGCCGTCAGGCCCCGATGCCGCATTTGCTCCAACACCTTCAGAGCCAACAACGAATGGCCCCCCAGCTCGAAGAAGTTGTCGTATCGGCCCACACGTTCGACGCCAATTACCTCTGACCAGATTTCCGCCAGCGCTTCTTCCACTTCGCCTTGGGGCGGCTCATACTGCGAGTTACTGGCCAAGTCCGGCTTGGGCAGGGCCTTGCGATCTACCTTGCCGTTGGCATTCAGCGGCAGCGCATCGAGGGTGACCACGACGCCCGGAACCATGTAATCTGGCAACTGTTGACCCAGTCGATCGCGTAATTTACTGGTGTCAAGTTCACTGTCGCCTTGGGGAACCACATACGCCACCAGCCTCGAGCCACTATGGCTTTCTTGGGCAACCACCACCGCCTCGCGAATTTCCGGTTGCGATATCAGTTCAGCTTCGACCTCACCTAGCTCAATACGTAGGCCGCGTATTTTTACCTGGTGATCAAGGCGGCCTAGGTACTCGAGCTGGCCATCCTCCCGCCAGCGCACCAGATCGCCGGTGCGATAGAGGCGTTCGCCCTGCTCAAATGGATCCGCGACGAAACGCTCTGCCGTTAAGCCACTACGATTCAGATAACCGCGGGCCAACCCCATACCCCCCAGATACAGTTCACCCCCTATGCCAGTTGGCACAAGATTCAGATCGGGATCCAGCACTAGCGCCTTACGCGCCCCAATTGGCTGACCGATCGGCACTTGGGATGATTGTCCAAGGCCCGCATCATCCGACCATAGTGTCGGAGAAATAACCGTCTCGGCCGGGCCATAAGCGTTAAACAGGCGTTCCGGCTCACAAGTTCTACGTATGCCTTCGAAGTCTTCACGCGACCAAGCTTCGCCACCGGCGATACAAAGGCGCACCGGCAGGGAGCCTGCCTGCAAGCTTTGATGGAGATGGCGCAGATAGGCCGGCGGCAGATAGAGCACGCTAACGGCATGCTGTCGCACTAATGTGGCTAGCGTCTCAATTTCCAAGTGTCGACCCTGAGGAAGCACGAGGGCTGTACCTGCCAAGAGTGGAAGCAGCCACTGCTCGCCAGAGGCGTCGAAACTGATCGAAGCAAACTGCAGCAGCCGATCTTCAGGCGTCAGACCATAACGCTCTCCAATCGCTTGGAGGTGCATCGACAGGGGGCCATGACTTACTCCAACGCCCTTGGGACGCCCGGTGGAGCCCGAGGTGTAAATCACATAGGCGAGATGTTCACCGTGCAGTGCCACTTCAGGGTTGGTTAGCGCATGATGAGTCACATCCAACTGATCCAGCTCAATAACGTTCAGGCTCCCCACCACCGGTAAGATGTCGCGCAGGTGCTGTTGGGTAAGCAGCAGCTCAATGCCACTATCCTCGACCATATAGGCCAGCCGGTCGGCGGGGTAATCCGGATCCAGTGGCACATAGGCGCCGCCCGCTTTGAGGATACCCAGCAGCCCCACCACCATCTCGATGGAGCGTTCAACAGCAATGCCCACCCGCGTCTCAGGTTTTACGCCTAGACCGATCAGGTAGTGGGCCAACTGGTTGGCGCGGGTATTGAGTTCAGTGTAGTTGAGCGACTTCTCTTCAAATACTAGTGCCGTAGCCTCTGGGGTTGCCGCAGCTTGGCGCTCTATCACGTGATGGATGGGCTCGATCGGATTATCGGTTGCTTCGCGGCTTCCCCAATCGCGTAACAATGCTTTTTCTGCATTGTCAGGTAGCTCAATAGAGGAAAGCTGTGTTTCTGGCTTCTCTAATAAGATCCCAAGTACTTTCTGATAGTAACCAATCAGTCGATGGATGGTTTTGTCATCGAAAAGATCCGAATTGAACTCTAGAGCACCAACCACTTGTTCCTGTTCGATGAAAACATCCAGCGACAGCTCAAACTTTGCACTCGTCTGAGGAAGATCAATCAGTTCGACAGACGCATCATCTAGCTGAAGCTGGTCCTCATCAGATCTGAACTGGAGACCGAACATAACCTGAAACAGCGGCTGTCGAACGAGATCGCGCTTTTCTTTTCGATGTTCGAGCAAGACTTCCAACGGCATATCAGCATAGTTGAGCGATCCAACTGCATCCTTTTTGACCTGCTGACATACGTCACGCAGCGTCATGACTGGATTCACGCGTACTCGAAAAGGCAGTGTCGTGATGAAAAAGCCAACGACCTCCTGAAACTCCTCTTGCTGGCGGCCTGACGACGGAACGCCAATCGCGAAGTCTTGCTGTCCACAGTAGCGGGCCAAGACTACTTGCCAGGCCGCGAAGAGTGGCACGAAAGGAGTAAAGCGCTCTTGTTGGCAAAAGGCTTTTAGGGAACTGGCGAGGCTGTTATCCAACACGAAACGCTTTGTGGCTCCCCGAAATTCTTGCTGCTTGGGATAGACACGATCCGTGGTGATTTCCAGCGGCGGGACATCATCCCCTAGGTGTTCATTCCAATACTTAAGTTCCTTGTCAATATCGCCCGCTGCTACTCTCTTGTGTTGCTGCAGAACGTAGTCACCATACTGTACGGGCAAGCTTGGAAGCTGCGCATCTCCGTTTTGGCCCAACGCCTGACGATAGGCTTCACTCAGATCGGATTCGATGATGCGGTTAGACCAGGCATCTGAAATGATGTGATGAAGGCAGACAACCAGAACGTGTCGGCGCTCTTCTATCTTTATCAACCGAGCCACTAGCAACGGTGGCTCACCAAGATCGAAGACATGCTCCGCGACTTTCTCGATCGACCGCGCCAGCCTTTCGTCCTGCTCTGTTGCAGCCAGCTCAGAGAGATCCTGTCTATGCATAGTAAAAGAGACGCCGGGGAGTACGATCTGCTGCGGTACGCCGTTGCACTCAAAGAATCGTGTTCTAAATACGCTATGGCGTTGAATCAGTGCTTGAAAGGCACGCTCTAGCGCCCCTGCGTCCACGTTTCCGGTAAGTTGGTAAGCGCGCGGCTGGTTGTAGGCGGTAAGATTCGGCGAATAACGATGCAGGAACCAAAGCTGCTGCTGAGAGTAAGACAATGGCAATACAGCATCTTCACGAACTGCTTCAGACACTCCTTCTTGCCCTTCCCTGCCATTACCAGGTGCTGCCACATCTTGTGGATGAGCCAATTCCTTCATCGCTAAATCCTCTTCCTGTACCGCGTTACAAATGATGTTACTAGGCAAGTTTGTCTACTCAGTTGCTATCAAGCTCGGCTAGACCGCTCGTGCTGGCCTCAGCACAACGTTCGCGTAGAGCGGCACCCAGCTCAGCGACGGTGGGGTGATCGAATACCACGCCGGGGGCTATCTCGATGCCGAACTGCTTACGGATGCGGGCTACCAGCTTGATCACCAGCAAGGAGTGCCCACCCAACTCGAAGAAGTCGTCATCAACGCCTACCTCATCGCGACCAAGCAGCTCGGCCATGGCTTGACACAGGTTGGCTTCCACGGCATCCCGGGGCTTCACCAGGTTTTTACTTTCCGCTGTTTTTTGGGCCAAAGCTTCCAGCGCAGAGGTGTCTACCTTGCCGTTACCTAGGCGAGGGAAACGCTCAACAGGGATAAATCGAGAAGGACGCATGGACTCAGGCAGTAGCACAGCCAGCTGCTGGCGAAGCTGAGCTTGGCCCTCAACGGACGTTACCTCGGCGTCAGCGATCAGGAACGCTACGAGTTCCTGGGTATCACCGCCCCGCTCCATCAGGCGGACCAGGCTCTGCTTAATCCCTGGTTGTGCTTGCAACACGCTTTCGATTTCCGCCGGTTCAATGCGAAAGCCGCGCAGTTTGATCTGATCGTCGGCTCGCCCAATAAGGCGTACGCCCCCCTCGGGCATCACACACGCAAGATCGCCGGTGCGATAGAGCCGTTCATCGGCAATAAAAGGATCTTCGACAAAAGCGGAAGCATCGCTATTGAGATACCCACGCGCCAGTTGGGCGCCGCCCAGATACAGCTCACCCACGGCACCGGTGGGGGTAGCGTGCAAATTATCTTCAAGCACTCGATAGCAGCAGTTCGGTAGCAACTTGGTTAGCGGCAGCGGGCCTTGAATATCTTGCGACAGCGATACCGGGTGCACCATAACGCCCACTGTGGCTTCTGTAGGGCCATAGTGGTTGTATAGCTGGCACTCGGGCGAGATCCGCGCAATGCTCGAAAGTAAGGTAGGTGAAGCTGCCTCGCCGCCAAGAATCAGTGTTTTCGGCAACCGCGGGGCTTCGCACTCCAGCAGGGCTTCCAGGTGAGACGGCACTATCTTGAGCGCATCGATATCGGCCGCCGACATGAAGCGCGCAAAGTGGTCGCCATCCTGCATATCGTCAGGTGCGGCGATCACCAGGCGAGCACCATTGAACAAGGCACCGAACAGCGCTGTATTACCTAGGTCGGTGGCCAGCGACCCGGTCAATGCCCAGCGCTGGCATGCCGATAGCCCCATGGCCTTTGTGGCACCGGCGACGTAATTGAGCAGTTGGCTATGCTCAATTAGCACGCCTTTTGGCGTGCCGGTGGAGCCAGAGGTATAGAGAAGGTAAGCCACGTCGCTGAGGTCTTGCTCTGGAAACGACAATGCGCTATCCGCTTCTTCCACTTCCTGTGGCAGACCTACAGTGGGGATACCGGGAAGGGCCAGTGCTGCGAGTTCCGCCTCGGCGTTTTCAGCGCTCACCACTAGCGCGGTCTGGGCATCCTCAAGCACTCGCCGTTTACGGTCTATGGGCCACTCATCGTCGAGCGGCAGGTAGGCGGCGCCTACACGCCATACTGCTAGCAGTAGCACGACCAAATCGGTGGAACGGGGCAGGTTGAGCGCTACGTAATCTCCATGTTTAACGCCCTGACCATCCAGCCACCGAGCGATATTATTAACGCGGGCTTCTAGTTGAGCGTAACTCAGCGTACGGCCCTGCTCCTCAATGGCAATGGCATCCGGCGTCGAGGCCGCCCAGGCAGCGATATGGGTAGCTACGCTCCTCTCGCTCACGTCGAGCGCACTGTCCTCAATCGACTCCAACGCCAGCTGTTGTTCAGGGGAAATAAGCGGCACCGAAAATAGTTTTTGCTCGGGGTCGGCTAGGCCCACCTGTAGCAGCGTCTGGTACTGACCCAGCAGACACTCGGCCGCCGCTCGGCTATAGCATGAGGGGTCGGTATAGAGAGTCGCCACCGCGCCGCTCTTACTGCGGCCAATCTGCAAGGCAAGTTCAAACTCTGCCGATGGCCCAGGCAGTTCTCGCAAGCGCCACTGCAAACCTGCCGTATCTAACTCACTCACGCCTTCTGAAAATGCGAACCCCACTACGAGGTGGCGCTTATCAGGCAGAGCATCAATTGACCAATACTCTTGGGCTTGGGTATGCGCTTCTAACTGCTCTGACAAGCGGGCGATCCAGCTAGAGAAGTCGCTATCAGCGACACCTTCAACCAGTAACGGCAGTACCTTGTCGAAGAGCCCGATTGCCCCTTGCATCACCTCGTAATCCTGGCGGCAGTCGTGTTGCCAGCCGCCCAGCATGCTCTCGTTGTCGCTAATCCTGGCGAGTAGCGCCCACCAGGCCGCCTGCAATACTGCCTCTGCGGATACTTGAAGCCCATCTGCTAGGCTATCGATACGCGCTACTAGGCTTGATCCGAGCTGACAGACCACATATTCATGCTCTACCCGCACGTCATAGTGATTCGCTTGCCTTGCAGGTAAACGGCATGCGCCTGCCTGCTCGGCATGCTGCTGGTGATTTAGCCAATACTCACGACCCTCTTCGGCGTCATCGTCGTTTTCGAGAGAAGCGCGCCATTCGATAAACTGGGAATACTGTAGCCCCGACTCATCATCGACTCCGCCCCTCTGATCGTAAGTATCCACCAACGCTGAGAACAGCGACTGCAGACTGCCGCGATCCGCCACCAACGCCGAAACAGCCAGTACTAATACCCAGGTAGTTTCACCTGTTTGCAGCAGCACTGGTCGCAGCAGTTCGCCACTCTCAACGGCCATGGGCCGAAGCTTGAGTGCCTCGCTATAGTTTTTGAGAGCGTCGTTGAGATCGCCGTCGAGCAGTGGTTCCTGGTCATCGCTGCCGCGTAAGTCCTCATATCGCCACTCAATAGCAGGTAGCTCTTCAAGCGCCTGGTGTCGCAGCCCACGATACCCCGCCACGCTTTTCAGAGCCGTCGATAGGGCTTCATGCTGTTGTCTAACATCACCCAGTGCGTGCTCCAGCCGCGAGCTATCAAGTGCCCCTTGAATATCGACCACCATGACATTCGCCTGCGCCGATGCTACCTGCTGGATGCCACCTTCATTAGTTTCCGCCGCCGTCAGTACCGCGCGCTGCTCAGGGCTAAGCGGCCAATGGGCAAGGTTCTGCTGTTCCGTTGTTGCATTCATTTATAGACTCCCAAACCCTGTGACTTCATTGACCGACCAACTCGGCATCGGCACTTGCCCCTTGGGCCTCTTCCAGCATCGAACGCTCATAGATGTCTCCCATGGCCACCACAATCTTGCGTGGCCCTTCGTAGGGATCCCGGGCATGGGCCGCTAACATGTTGTCGACCATCACCACATCGCCTCGGCGCCAGTCGAAGCGCACGGCACAGGCTTCGTAGGCCTCGCCGACAACCTTCATCATCTCGTCGCTAATCACGGAGCCGTCACCGAAATAGACATTGCGCGGCAAGCGCTCCTGGCCAACCATGCCAAGCAGGTCTTCCCTCACATCTGGCTCAAGGCAACCGACGTGGTGGAGCTGCACCTGATTGAAGAACACCCGGTCACCGGTCACCGGATGGGTGACTACTGCAGGGCAGCGCGTACGCGTCTGCAGTTCGTCATCACCCAACCACTCCCACTCGATGCCCGCTTCTTTGAGCCGCGCTTCAACCTCCTCCCTGCTATCGGTTTTGAAAAAGTCTCGCCAGCTCACGTCCAGGTTGCGGGTGAAGGTGCGGACATAAAGCAGCCCTTTGCGCTCGAACTCCTCCACCACATCGGCGGGCAGTTGGCGCAACATCTCGCGGCAGTCAACGATCGGGGTGGCACCTCCCACAGGAGAAGGCTTCTCGCAGAAGAACAGTTGCTTACGCGGCCAGCGCTCCAAATGCGAACTTTCGTTGTGATAAAGAATCATCTGGCGCTCGGGATAGGGGGTTGAACGGTAGGTATTACGCCCCCCCTCTTTCTTGGGCAGATCACCATAGTTGCCGTAAAGGCCCGGCTGGATAGCCTCGGCAAAGGCCTCAAACTCTTGTGGCGTGGTAAGGTCAAAGTTACGGAACAGGATGCCTGCGTGCGTTCGTAAATGTTGCTCAATGAAGTCACGCTGGGACGTTGCCCACGCCACTGCATCAAGGTCAGCGTCCGTCGCTTCGATCACCAGGGGAAAGACCCTTTTTTCGTCAAACAACGCCGTTCGTACCGGTGAGTCACTGTTGGTCGAGGAGCGCGCACCTGGCTGGGATTTCAGGCTGCCAAGCTTGTTGAGTTTGGAACCTTTTGAAAGCTTGTTTTGCATAGCGTGTTTCTCCATTTGGGGTAAGCGAAACTCCTCGACAGGCGTGTTGGGAGCTTCCACGATCTGCGCTAATAGCGACTGCCAAGCACCGGTCAAGTGCTCAATAGTTTCGCGTCGGTACAAAGCAGTGGCGTAGACCCACTCGACTGATAGTCCGGTATCGCTCTCATCAACGAATACCGCCATATCGAACTTCGACTCTTGCCGCGGCTGGGACATTACCTTCACTTCCAAGCCCGGAATTGAGAACCGCTCGGTTGGCGTGTTTTGTAGTACGAAGAGGGTTTGTATGAGGGGAGAGCGATCGCGCTCACGGCTAATCCCCGAAAGCTCGACAATTCTGTCGAAGGGAACAGTTTGATGATCGAACGCATCCAGCACGCTGGTCTGTACTTGCTCAAGCCAGTGGCCGAAATCAATCTGTCCATCAGCCAAACGAGATCGCAGTGGGATCACGTTGACGAAAAAGCCAATTAGCGGCTCAACCTCAGGATGGCTACGGCCGGCGACATCGGTTCCCACCACTAGATCTTGTTGACATGTCTGGCGATGCATCAACAGCTGAAAACTCGCCAATAGAAGCGTAAATAGCGTGGTGCCATGCTGGGTGGCGAGCCGGTTTAAGGACGTTGACAGCTCAGGGCTTAGCGACATGCTCAGAGCACTACCGGCGTGCGATACTTGGCTGGGCCTAGCGAAGTCTCCCGGTAGTGTTGAGAGCGGAGGAGCATCGCTTAGATAGCGACGCCAGAAGGTTGCGCTTTTCTCGAAGGCCTCTCCTGAAAGGGCTCTCTCATGCCAAGCGGCATAGTCCACGTACTGAATACCCAGTTCGGGTAACCCAGACTCCTTCCCTTCCAGTAATTCCCCGTACAGAGAGGCAAATTCACGAATGAATACGCTCGTTGACCAGCCGTCGAACACAATGTGGTGAATGGTCAGCACCAAGACATGCTCTTGTGCGCCAAAACGCAACAAGCCCGCCTTTATTAAAGGGCCCGTAGCAAGATCAAATGGTGTGTTCGCATACTCGGCGAAGGTATCTTGCAGATATCGCTGTTGTTCCTGCTCTGAAAGATCGCTGCAATCCAAAACAGGGAGTTCGATGTTTCGCTGATCCTCGATAACCGCGACAGGATTACCCCCATCGTTTTCGGGATAGCGAGTACGCAATGCCTCATGCCGTGCAACGATGGCATTGATGGTTTTTTCCAGCACCTCCACTTGCAATTCCCCCTTCAGGGAAAACAGCGCTGGGAGGTTGTAGGCGGCTCGCTCACGGTCACACGCCTGACTCGCCAAGCGATCAACTAACCAGAGCCGACGCTGGATAGGTGCTAAAGGTAGTTCCGCATGGCGGGGGATCGGTATCAGTGGATTCTGGATAGCCCCCTGATGGAAGGACGAAGGATTCGCTAACCGCCGCTCTACTTCACCAACCACATCTCTAAAGCGCGGCTTTTCCATAACCGATCTGGTCGGGAAATCAATCCCCCAATGATCGCTAATGCGTGAAGCCAACTGCACCGCCGCCAGAGAATTACCCCCGCTGGAGAAGAAGTGAGCATCTTTTCCCAACGGCTTTTCCTTGCCGTCCCCCAGCACTTGGCACCAGAGCTTCGCCAACGCCTGCTCCGTTTCGCTCTCTGGTTCCGAGGTAGATGGCGATGACTTTCCTCCGCACTCAGCGTCGCCACCGCTGGCAAAATGCCCGAAGGCGTGAATGGCGTAGGCATCCAGGCTACCTGCCTCCCAGCCTTGGCGGCAGGCACTGCGCTGTAGCTTGCCGCTGGAGGTCTTGGGGAGGCCGCCGGGGTTGAGTAGAAGCGTGACAGAAAGTGGCTCGTGGCAAGCATTCCCTACCGCCTCGCTTAGCGCTTCGACCAGCGTCCCGACGGGCACCAGCTTCTGCATGCCTCGGGAGACCTCAGCCGCCACGCCGATCCCCTCGGTGCCTTCCGGTGTGGTCACGGCAAAGGCCGCTACGCGTCCTTTGCGCACTGCTTCCACTTCCGCCTCGATAGCGCTCTCGATATCCTGGGGGTAGACGTTATGGCCGCGCAGAATGATGAGATCTTTGATGCGCCCGGCGATATACAGCTGCCCTTTGTGCAGAAAGCCCAGATCACCGGTGCGCAGCCAGCGATCATCGCGAACGTCGTGAGCCTCTGCATCGGTGTGCTGCCAACTGACCCCATCGCGGGTGACAAAGGTGTTGGCCGTTGCCTCGGGGTTCCGCCAATACCCGTGTGCCACGCTGGGCCCATTGACCCAGATCTCGCCCACGTCGCCTTCGGGCAGCGAGAGAAACCCTTCGGGATCGACAATATCGATTGTGTGACCCGACTCCGGCGTGCCGCAGCCCACCAGAGTGTTGCCTTCAACGGCTGAAACAGCTTTACCTTCGGCCAGTGACTGTTGAGAAAAAGCCGTACCCACCACGCCCGAACCGCGTGGATTACAGCTGACCAATAACGTCGCTTCGGCCAGGCCATAGCAGGGGGCTGCGGCATCAGCGGCGAAGCCCGCAGGGCGGAAACGTTCGATAAAGCCAGTGAGGGTTGCGTGTCGCACCGGTTCGGCGCCTGAGAACGCGACCCGCCAGCTGGATAAATCGAGCGCTTTAATCTGCTCGTCGCGAATACGTTCAAGGCACAGCCGGTAGGCGAAATCGGGGCCGCCGCTGATGGTGCCCCCATGACGAGAAATTGCCTCCAACCAGCGTATCGGCCGCTGCAAAAAGAAAGTGGGGCTCATCAGTACGGCGGGGATACCGCGATAGATGGGCTGCAGCAACCCACCGATCAGGCCCATGTCGTGGTACAGCGGCAGCCAACTGACGAAGACATCGTCAGCGCCAATCGAGAAGCCCGTCTCGATGGCACGCTCGTTCGCCATCAGGTTGCCATGACTCACCATGACGCCTTTGGGCGTGGCCGTGGAGCCCGAGGTGTACTGCAAAAAGGCGATATCGTCACGCTGCGGGCGATGCTCAGCCCAGTACTCAGCGCGGCTCTCATCTACGGCATCCACGGGGATCAATTCGGCGCTACCGACGTCTTTTCCCGCTGAGGCGATCAGCTCGATAATCGCCGAAGAAGTGAGCACACAGGCCGCCTGGCTATCGTCGGCGATGGCCAGCAAGCGTGCCAGGTGCTGCTGCCTGGCCGATTCCGGTGGGAAGACCGGCACGGCAATCACACCGGCATACAGGCAGGCAAAGAACGACACCACGTAGTGTTCGTCGTTATCCAGCAGGATCAAGGCGCGCTCACCAACCGGGAACCGCTGCTGGAGCTCGCTGGCCAGGGCGCGGGAACGCCGCTCCAGCGTGGCGTAGTCGAGGATGGTCTCGCCTTGAGCATTTACGACGACCAGCGCTCTGTCGCCGGGTCTTTCCCGGGCCAGACGGCTCAAGTGCTCGACATAGCTTATAAAAACATCGTGATGGGCCGGGTGGCTGTTCATTGTCTGAGCGTGCCTTGTAGTCATGGGTATACCTGCTGGAATTCCTGGCCGTGGGATGAGGCGTTCAGTCGCTTGAGAGGTTGCCGTGGCCTTCCGCCATGGCGACAACGACTTTGCGTGGCCCTTTAAACGGCGTGCGCGCGTGGGCGACCAGCATGTTGTCGAGCATCAGCACGTCACCGGCCTGCCAGGGGAACATCACCGTTTCGTCGGCCAGCACACCGCGAACCTCGTCGAAAATGGCGTCGTCGATGGGGCTGCCATCGGCAAAGAAGACGTTGCGGGGCATGTCTTCGGGGTCGAGCATCTCTTCCAGCGACTCGCGTACCTCTGGCTGCAGGTTGGAGACATGGAAAAGATGGCCCTGGTTGAACCACACCCGCTCACCGGTAACCGGGTGAGTCTCTATGCCTTGACATAGCTGGGTGGTACGCAGGTCGCCGTCGGGTTTCCACTCGCAGCGAATCCCCGCCCGGTGGCAGAATGCCTCCACTTCAGCGCGGTCTTCGGTGTTAAACACCTGTTGCCAAGGCATATCGAAATCGCCGTAGTTGCGCACGTAGAGAATGCCGGGTTCGAAACGCTCGCGAATCTCTAACGGCATGCGACGGTAAATCGCGCGGCTATCGGCGATCGGCGTCTCTCCCCCTTCAGGGGCGGCGGTGACGCAGTGGAACCAGATTTTCATCGGCCACTCGCGGGTATAAGCCTGCTCATTGTGGAGGGGAATATGTTGATGGGCGGGGTATTCGGTCGAGGTATAAATACCCGATGACACTGCTGAACGCGGTGTTGAGGCAAACTCATAACTCAGCAGCGGATGACCTAAGGCGGCGGCAAACTGCTGAAAATCGTCCACGGTGGGCACATCAAAGCCTCTTAGCAGCACGCCGCCAACTCGGGTCACCAGGGATTCAATATCCCCACGCAACTCGCCAAAGGCTTCCAGCAGTGGCTGCCCCGGGTAGGCGGGGGATATCATGATGGGCAGCTCCGAGTCAGCAGGCCCCTGACGTTCGGGAATGGCGTTGGTGGGTTGCGTTGGGATTGCGCTTTGATTATCCATGATGGATCTCCTGAAAAGTCGTTGAGTCGCGTTGGCCCTGTGCGCCATGGGCATAGCAGGTACAGCCCGCGTCGACATAGCTTTTGTCGAGATAGCCCAGGGCGGCGGCATAGCCACTCGGCGCTGACAGCGGCCATGCTTGCAAAGAGGATGAAATGGGGAGCGAGTGCTCAAGGTGATAGGTGCCTGATGGCCCAGGAGCGGGCATAACCGAGAGCGCCTGCAAATGCTCTGCAATGCCCAGGCCCAGGGCTTTGAGCACCGCCTCTTTAACCACCCAGCGCTCCATGAAGGGCAGTGCGAAGCCGTCGCGTGCGTGGCCGAGCTGCTCACTCGGCGATAGCACCAGCCCTTGCAGCGGCGCCAGTTCGGCCTCGGGGCGGCAGCGCTCAATATCGATCCCCACCTCGCCGCTGGGGGCGAGGGCAATCAGGGCGACATGGCCCGAATGAGAAACGTTGAAGGTCGGCCCACCCGCGTTTTCCAACGCTGGCTTGCCGTAAGCGCTCTGAGTAAACATCAGCTTTTCTGGCGTTATACCAGTGTGCGCGGATAGCAGTCGCCGCAGGGCAGCACGTGTCGTCACAGCGCGGACGACATCGGGGTGACGGCGAAGCCGCTGGGCACGCTGCCACTCGGCCTGGCTCAGCAGCCGCTCGTCGTCGACGGCCACCGGGGCGTTCAGGTCAAGCGCCAAGCGCCAGACTTCAAGGCCCTCAGGGGTGCCTTCAGCTAACCGCAGGCGCTGCATGGGGCACCTCCTCAAGCCGTCGGGTAAGCGCGCGCTCGATGGTCGCCAGCACCTGGGCCTGCTGCTGACGAATAAAGAAGTGGCCGCCGCCAAACCAGTTCAACGCGAACGCACCACCCGCTTCCCGCTGCCAAGCGTCCAGGCGTTCGCTTTCGATATCGTCATCGCGACCGGCGAGCACCTGTAGGGGGTATGCAAGCGTCGCCCCGCCGCGATAGCGGAAACTGCGGCAGAGACGATAGTCCGCTGCCAACACATCGAGCGTGAGGCGTAGCAGTTCCGGGCTTTCGAATACCTCCTCTGGGGTGCCGCCCTGCTGGCGTAGATCCGCAATCAGGGCTTTGTCGTTATCAAGGCCCGCCAAGCGGTCTGGGTCGCGCATTGAAGGCGCCGGGCTGCCCGAGGCGAACAGCATCCGCGGCTGAGGGCGCCCCACATCGCGCAGGCGAGCGGCCATGCCGTAGGCCAGCAACGCCCCCATGCTGTGACCGAACAGGGCAAAGTCGCCGCGCATCCGCGTTGCCTGCTCTTCGCACAGCCTCACGACCTGGGTCTCGAAGTCATCGATGAGCGGCTCACCCAGGCGCTCGCCACGCCCAGGCAGCTCGACGGGATAGACCTCGACCCAGACGGGCAACTGACGCTTCCAGCGCAGATACATGGTGGCGCTGGCCCCGGCACAAGGCAGGCAGAGCAGTCTCAAGCGCTTAACCGGCATTCACCTGCTCCGCCTCGCTGTTGGCCTGCTCATCCATCCACTGACGTAGCGACAAGGGCCGCATATCGGTCCAGGTCTTTTCGACGTAGTCGAGGCAGGTTGGCTTATCGCCGAGCACACCGGTGTCGGTCCATCCAGGGGGAATCGCCTTCCACTCGGGCCAGAGGGAGTACTGCTCTTCGTGGTTGACCAATACGCGGAAGACGGCATCTTCACGATCAAAACAGCTTGTCATGGGACTAACCTCACCATTGTCTAAGGAATGAGAAATAAAACGCAATTGCTTCTCATTACATAATGACGAGTGAGGTATCAGAAAATTTAACGGGAAAGAAAATCAATCAGTCTGGGACCAGCAGCCTGTCGGACTTAAGGCTGTCCTGGTGCGCACAAGGCGCTAAACCGTCGTAGAGGGAGGAGTAGGCATGGAAAAGGAAACAGGAAGGAGAGAAAACCACCGTTTGTCAGCGACGCTCATCACTGCGCGGGACCATCCCCGTCAGCAACCATAGCTGTTCGGCTTCACGGAATACCCGGCAATGCTGGGAAGACGCCGCTAGCCATGCATGGAGCGCCTCGCGATCCGCATCACTCAACGTTTCTTCATGCTCGCGCATCAGCCAGTCCAGGGCTGTTTGCCACACGGCTTCATCGCCGCTGTCGTTATTCATCGTTACCGTCTAGCCTCGCTACTGCTGCCCGATCAATCATTGGACCGGAAAGCGCCTGCTACTAACAACGCTTTCACTATGTGCTGGCAGTGTAACAAAGCGACAACAAAAGCGGCACAGCGAACGTCTGCTTATCTGCCTGGCAACGACGTGCCTCGCAGCGACAGACGGCAATGAGTTAGCGCATCACGAATCATGAAGTTGACTGACGTGGTGGAAACCCCCAGCAACTGAGCCACTTCCCGTTGCGTATGGCTTCCCGAACGGTAGAGTTCAAAGGCGCGCCGCGTTCGCTCGGGCAGCTCATCCAGTGCGTCCACCACCTGGGCCAGAGACTGGCGATCAATGGCAATCACTTCTGGGGAGTGTGAGGCGCAGGAAGCGTTATCCCCCTCCTCCTCTTTTGCAAACAGCGTTGACTCAAAGGCCGAGCGGCGGCAGCGGTCAATGGCAAGGTTGCGCACCACACGCGACACGTAGGATATGGGCTGCTTCATCTCAAACAGCGTGGTGGCCTCTGAAATTTTCAGGTAGGCATCCTGCAATACATCATCGGCTTGATCGGTATTGCCCAGGACCCTTGCAGCGACACAGCGGAGCCGGGGGCGCTGATTGACGAAAATATCCTCTAATTCAGCGCTCCAGGGGTGGACATCCATAGCTCGGCCTCCTGCCTTGATTGACACTACGGAATAAATGGCAATAGTTATTATTTGCGTTAAATGGCAGTAAGTCAATCGGTGAGACCAATCTGAATCAACCCGAGGCAGGTGTCTGTCACCGGCGCGTCATGGATAGCGGGTTATCGTGAAGCTACCATGCGCTCAGCAAGGCGCATCAGTCGCTCTGCCCAGGGGAATAACGATGCTGGATAGCAATGACCTGCTCGAAACGCTCAAGCAAGCCGCTTATGAAGCGGGCACCTTGTTGCGCGAAGGATATTCGCAAAAGGGGCGGATTGCCTTTGAGCAAAAGGGCGCGTCTGATTTCGTGACTTACTACGATACAACGGCTGAAAATATCATTATCGACTGTATCGGCAGCGCTTTTCCCGATATTGCCTTTCTTGGTGAGGAAAGCGGCCTGACGCCCAGTTCCGATAGCGACTATACCGTGGTGATTGATCCGCTGGATGGCACCAATAACTTCCTGCACGGCGTGCCACATTTTTCGGTGTCGATCGCGGTCACCAAAGGTAATGAGCTCGTCATGGGCGTTGTCTATCAACCGCTGCTTGATGAAATGCTTTGGGCGGCCCAGGGCATGGGGGCTTTTCTCAATGATCGAAAGCTCACCACACCTTCGCCTCGCCCAATGACCGAAATGCTGGTGAGCACTTGTCTGCCCTACCATGACAAAGGCGACTGCGCCACGGCCCTCAACCAGCTTACCGTGCTGATGCCTCAAGTGGCTGGCATCCGCAGCCCTGGCTCGGCGGCGCTCGAGATCGCCTACGTCAGTCTGGGCCGTTTTGATGCCTTTTGGTCCCAGGGCGCCAAGCTCGAGTTCTGGGATATCGCCGCGGGCATTGTGATTGCCCGAGAAGCAGGCTGCAGCGTTACCGACCTCGCTGGTGAGGCACATCCCGGCGAATGGAATAGCTTGCTTGTGGCCCACCCCGAGCGGCATGGCCAACTGTTGACGTTGATGAAAAACGACTAAACCGCATTGCCATGCCTGATCGGCACCTCTCCTTCTGCCTACCGATAGCGCGCCTGCACAGAGCGCAGTCGCTCCCGCGTGATTTTTTTCCATTTCTTTGTTAAAAATGAGAACTATTAGCACTAGAATGGAGCCATGGTCATTAACGCATCGCTAGGAGTGATTCATGTTCGAGGTCAAAGGGGCCACCTTCGAAATCAATGGAAAACCGATTCTAACGCCCATTGAACATAGCTTTCAGGAAGGCAGGATTTACGGCCTTATTGGCCATAATGGCTCGGGCAAGTCGACCTTGATAAAGCTCATGGCCCAGCAGCAGCCTACCAGCCAGGGAGAGATCTACTTTGATCAGCGCCCGCTGAGTGATTGGGGCAACCGCGAGTTCGCGCGCCAAGTCGCCTACCTGCCTCAGCACCTGCCCAGCGCCGAGAGCCTGACCGGGCGCGAACTGGTGGCCTTTGGCCGCTACCCTTGGCACGGCCTGCTGGGGCGCCACACCCAGAAAGACAAATACGCTATTGACCGCGCCATTGCCCTCACCCACACCGAGGACTTCGCCGACCGTCTGGTCGATACGCTTTCCGGCGGCGAGCGTCAACGAGTCTGGCTTGCCATGCTGTTGGCACAGGGCAGCCGTTTTCTACTCCTGGATGAGCCACTTGCAGCGCTGGATATCGCCCACCAGATCGAAGTCCTGGCGCTGATTCGCAAGCTGTGCGATGAGCTAAACCTCGGGGTGATTATCGTACTGCACGATATCAACATGGCATCGCGCTATTGCGATGAATTGATGGCGCTGCACAGCGGCCGCCTACTGGCCTGCGGCGCCCCCAATGACATGATGTGCGACAGCACCTTGGAAGCGATTTACGGGCTCCCCATGCAGGTCATGAAGCACCCGAACGGGGAGCACAATATCGCCGTGGCGCAGTGACGCGCCAGCCAGTCACATGGCGTTTGTGCAATGCTGGATTTCATCCGCCATCTGGTTGAGCAGCGCGTCGTAAAGCTCGGGGCCAGGCGTTAGGTCAACGCCCAGGGGGTCCATGACGCCGATATAGGTATCGGTATCGCCAAAGACGGCATCGACAATTTGCGGGTTAAACTGCGGCTCGCTGAAGACGCAGTGAATGTCCTCTTCGTTGACCATTGTTTGAATAGCTTCAATGCGTGCAGGGCTGGGTGAGGAGGCATCGCCGATGGAAATCGCGCCCGCTGCCGTTACATCAAACGCCTTCTCAAAATACTGATAGGCGTCGTGGAACACGATAAAGCGAGTACTCTCGCTGGTAGCCAAGCGCTCTTCGATGTCTTGCTCAAGTGATTCAAGCGCTTGTCGACCTTTCGCCGCATTGTCACGGTAATAATCTGCGTTTTCCGGGTCCAGTTCACCAAGCTGCTGGGCAATGGCGTCGAGCCAACGCCGTGCGTTGTCAGGATCCATCCAACCATGCGGGTCTTGTCCGTCGTGATGATGGGCATGATCATGACCATGGTCGTGGTCGTGGTCGTGGTCGTGGTCGTGGTCGTGGTCGTGGTCGTGGTCAGCGACATCGAACGTCGCGCCTTCGCGATAGGCAAAGGTGTTGATGTCGGAGACGCGCATCAACTCCAGATGCCTGGCATCGCCGGCCAGATTCTCCACCGGGCCTGATAGCCATGGCGTTAGATCGTTGCTTACCCATACAACCAGATCGGCATTATCCAAGGCGTCTGCTTCCGAGGGCCGTAGTGAATAACCGTGGGGGGATGCGCCGGGCTGGATGAAAAGCTCGGGTGACCCACGATCACCCATCACCTTGGCCACCAGTGAATGCACCGGCGGGATATCCACCGCCACACGGGGAACATCGGCCAAGGCCGTCAAGGGAAGGCCCACCAACAGCGGTAAGGCGTAATGTGCCAAGCGATACGTCATGGCTCTCTCCTAATGGTCAACAGCAGGTAAATAATCGTCGTCTTATGGTCAGGCGCTTTTGGCCGCACTTTGTCTTGGCCGCCCACACCATATATGTTATAACATAACAATTAATACGTAAGCTAGAGTTTGCCTGCTGATGCTCCAATCTATTACCCCTAGCGCTCCCCTTTTGCGTGCCTGCCAGCTCAACGTACGCATCGGGGGAAAACCGATTCTTGAAGACATCCACCTGGCGCTGCATCGCGAAGAAATCGTCACGTTAATTGGCCCCAACGGGTCGGGAAAATCCACGCTGGTTAAAACGCTGGTGGGCGCCATCAAGCCAACGTCAGGCCGTGTGGAAATCGACGCAGGCCTGAATATCGGTTACGTGCCCCAACGGCTGCATCTAGACCCGACGCTCCCCATCACCGTCTCGCGCTTTATTAACCTTCCCCACCCCCACCTCCGGGACGATGTGCACCAGGCGCTGACAAATGCCGGGGTTGAAGGGTTACACAATGCGGCGATGAGCCAGCTGTCCGGCGGGCAGTTGCAACGCGTGTTGCTGGCCCGAGCGCTCATCAACAGGCCCGACATCCTGATTCTCGACGAAGCCACACAAGGGCTTGATTATCGAGGCGTCGCTGACTTCTATAAAAAGATCGAAGAGGTACGCCAATCCTATCGCTGCGGGATTTTGATGGTGAGCCATGACCTGCATGTGGTGATGCGCACCGCTGATCATGTGTTGTGCCTGAACGGCCACATCTGCTGCGAGGGCAAACCCGAGCGGGTTGCCTCCTCCCCCGACTATCAGGCGTTATTCGGCGAGCAGACAGCCCAAATGCTCGCCGTTTATCGCCACCAACACGAGGAAGCTGCCCATGCTGGATGATTTCATGTGGCGCGCGACCCTGGCGGGCCTTTTCGTCGCCCTTGCCGCCGCGCCACTCGGTTGCTTTGTGGTCTGGCGACGCATGGCGTACTTCGGCGATGCAACGGCTCACGCTGCCATTCTCGGCGTTGCATTGGCGTTACTGCTTGATATCTCTATTTTTGCAGGCGTGTTAATGATTGCCCTGACCATGGCCGCCTGCGTGACGTTGCTCAGCGGACGTGGCTATGCCATGGATACCCTGCTCGGGGTCATGGCGCACTCGGCCCTGGCGATTGGCTTGGTTGCCGTTTCGTTTATATCGGGCGTACGTGTCGACCTCAATGCCTATCTATTTGGCGATATTCTGGCCGTTGGCAAAGACGACTTATGGGTCATCGGGGGCGGCACGCTGATGGTGTTGGCGTTACTCGGCTGGCGCTGGTCGGCACTGCTGACCGCCACGCTCAGCGATGAACTCGCCCACGCCAGCGGCATTCAGCCACGCCGGGAGCAATTAGTTCTCACGCTCTCTCTCGCTATGGTCGTGGCGGTGGCGCTCAAGGTTGTGGGTGCCTTACTGATTGCCGCCCTGTTGATTATCCCCGCCGCAACGGCCCGGCCTTTCTGCCGAACCCCCGAAATAATGGCCCTGGTAGCGGCAGGCATTGCGTCATTGGCGGTCACCTCGGGGCTTAAAGCGGCTTACCTCTTCGATACCCCGACTGGCCCGACCATTGTCACCCTGGCCGCTGGGTTTTTCCTGCTCTCGACGATCGCCATGCAAGGCGTGCGCTACCTAGGTCAGCACTAAACAGGTCAGCGCTAATCAGGTCAGGTGGTTATCCCAGCGGATTTCCAGGCTGGCCAGCAGCTCGGGCGTTGCCGAGCCAGGGATTACCCGGTAGAGCCCGCCCTGGCCGGAGGAGACCAGAAAGCCGCCGTTGCCATCACAGCGGGCGCCGGCGGCGTCGGGCAGTTCCAGGCTGGTGGTCAGACGGCCTTGTTCAGCATCCAGCAGCAGCACCCGATTGCCGCGCGGGGCAGTCACCAGAACATTGGTCGAGACGCAGCTAAACGCGACGCTGGCGGTGTATTGGTGCAGGCTGGCGGTGACCTCATCGGGCAGCGCCAGTTCTGAAAAATGCCCGGCGGCATCCAGGCGGCAAATCAGCGGATGGGTCTCCCACTCGGGGCCTTCGAACTGATAACCCGCAATCACCGTGCCGTCCGCTGCCACGTCCAGATGACGGCAGCTTAACTGGTGGTGCGAGGGCTCGTGACGGGCCAGAATTTCGCCGCTATGGCGATCCATCAGCATCAGTGCCGGGGCCATGGTGTCCAGGTTGAGCTTTACCCGGCCGTAGTCGGGGTGGGTCTGAATGCCGCCCAAGCCAATGACCAGGGTGTCACCATCCGGCATCAACCGAAGCTCGTGAGGGCCAATGCCCTCCAGCGGCATATCACGCACATGGGCGTAGCCGTTGGCAGCGTCGTAAACCCGCACCAGCCCAGCGCTATCCGCCAGGCGATTGGCGGTGACATACAGATATCGCCCACTCAGATCGAACACGCCATGCCCGTAGAAGTGGTAACCCTCCCCGGCGTTGATGGTATGGGCGAGTTGGCGGCTGTCGCCGTCGATCACATGCATCCGCGTACCGGGGCGCCGGGCGAACAGCACTGCCTGGCGGGAATCTGGCCGTAAACAGCCTCCATGACAGCGCTCGGGCACCTCGATCATAAACCGGGCCTGGCCATCCAGCGCCACTCCGGCGATAAAATGCCCACCGCCGGGGTCATCCACCGCGCTAAACAGCCAATCCACTTCCTCACGAGCGGGCAGTGCCCAGCTCAACGGGGTCAGCGCCATGGCGACGCTGCCCAACCCTACCTTGAGTACCTGGCGTCGCTGCATGGCTCAATCCCCGTCGCTTGAATTGAAGCCGCGTACCAGGCCAAGTTCGCCAGCGACCTCGTTACCCAGCAGATGGCGTAACTGGCTGATATCCAGATAGAGCGACTGCAGACCGCGAAACACCGCTTCGTCGTCCAGAGCAGACACCAAGCCCGACGGCTGTTCGCTAGCCTGGGCGAGCGTCTTATCCAACTGATCACGAAACGCCTCGGCGAGCGGCAGCGCATCAACCTCACGCAACAACGCGGTAAGGCCGGGCAAGAAGCCGGTACGCAGGCCCTCCAGGCTGCTTTCTACCAAGCGGATCGAGTTGTCGCTGCGCCAAGCTTCCGCCAGATAGCCGTTGGCGGGAGCCCCTTTGAGGCCCATGGGTTCACCAAGGCGTTTATCTTCGAGCAGTTCAAGGGCCTGGATAGCGCTGGCCAGGGTGGTTTCGGTGTAGTCAGCGGTCGCAAGATAGTGTTCACCGAAGGCCTGCCAGTCGCGCTGCAGGGCACTGGTGGTATCCGCAAGATGGGTCGTGATGGCCCGCATGAGCGCACAGGCATTCGGCTCGCCAAGGGCCTGCTGATCCATGGCGTCGTCATAAAGCAGGTACTCCAGAGCGGGAAAGCCCTGGATCGCCACGCTGTCGCGGGCAATCGCCTGAGCATCCGGTGCGTCGGGCGCTTTCAGCCAGCCGTTCACCTTGCGGCCAACCAGGTTCTTGCGATCCGGCCAGAACTGCAACTGCCAGCCCCGGCTGTTCTGCTCCACCGGGCCAAACTGGATAAAGCGCACCGCCTGCCAGGCCTGATAAGCGCTCAGCCAGTCATCTTCTAGCCGCTGCCTGAGTGCTTGGTCGGGGCCCTGACAGAAACGCGCGGCGCTAGTCTCCAGACGCTCGGAGGCGGCGCTCAACTCGGCGTACTGCATCTCCACGGCGCTGTGCCACATTTCCCGCGGGGTGGTGTTCTCCGTAGCAAAAGAAAGCGGTGCCGCCAGAAACGCACAGGCCAGCAACCCCAGTCGTCGAAACGCAGCCATCATCTAAACTCCTTGGCAATCAAGCCTTTCAACCATTCAACGCCCTTTACAGGGATTCAAGAAAACGAATGAGCTCAGCGCGCTGGTCTTCGGGCAACTCAAGGTAGCCCTGGATGGCCTCGTCAGCTTCGCCCCCGTGCCAGAGAATCGCTTCTTCCAGGGTGCGGGCGCGGCCATCGTGAAGAAACCCCGCCCTGGGATTGACCGTTTGCGCCAGCCCGATGCCCCATAACGGCGGGGTGCGCCACTCACGACCATCGGCCTTGAACTCGCTGCGCTTGTCCGCCAGGGCATCGCCCATGTCGTGGAGCAACAGGTCGCTATAAGGCCATATTATCTGATCCGCCAGCGCCGGGCGGTCAGCATCCGCCGCCGTCCGCTGGCGGGGCGTATGGCAACTGGCGCAGCCCAGCGCGTTGAACCGTTCAGCCCCTCGCTGAACCGCCGGGTCATCCATATGGCGGCGCATGGGCACTGCCAGACTGGAGGCGTAGAAGGTCACGAAGTCGGCCACGTCGTCGCTGACTTCGGGGTTACCGCCGTTAGGGAAGTTATCGCAGCCCTGGCTTGGCATGCAGTCGGTTTGCGGTACCAGGCTGGACGTCAGCCCCATATCGCCGGCAAAGGCGTGCATGCCTTGCTGCTCGATGCTGGGCTCGCCGGCTTTCCAACCGAAACGCCCGACCACCGTGGTCCCTCGACGCACGTCCCACACCCGGTTGGCACGACCGGAAATGCCGTCGCCATCGGCGTCGTCAGGGTCGGCGGCCGCCAGCAGATCAGCGTCGGGAATCGCCGCCAGCAACCCCAGGCCAATCATCGGCGGTGCCAGCCGCGGCGAGGTCTGCAAATCCCCGGGCAGCTCGCCGTAGGCGGGCTCGGCAATCGAGTAGACCGGTTCCTGCAGGGTAACGCTGGTGCCATCGGCAAACGTCTCTTCCCGAGGGGGATAGTCGATCAGCATTTTGGCCTCTGGCTGCGCGCCTGATATCGCCGCCGTTTGTAGCTGCAGGCCGTAGTTGGGTACGGGGAGCGCGCCGCGCTGTTCCAGAACCTCCGGCTCCGCTTGCTGAGGAGGCAGCGAGAGGCGCAGAAACAGCGCGATAGGGTTTTCGTCGCCGGTCGGCGGGTGGCCGCGTCCATCTTTTATGTGACAGCCCTGGCAGCTATTGGTATTGAATAGCGGCCCCAGGCCATCGCGGGCCTCAGTGCTGGCGGGGGCCGCCACCCAGGGGTTACGGAAGAAGCTATTGCCGACGCTGAAATCCAGCCGTTTGGTCATGGACATGTTGCCCAGCGGCAGCGAGTAGGCGTTGTGGTCGAACTGCTCCACCGACCCATCACCGCCGCTCATGGGCGTGGTCTGAAGGGGATAATCCTGGTCAGGTGATTCGGCTGCCTGCGCGGACATGGTCATCAGCACCAGCAGAAGACCGGATAGCGAACACCGGCTTGGCGAGACACGGAATAAGCGGCACATGGGAATACCTTGAGGCGGATGTCGCGTGACACGAAGCGCAAAAGCCGCACGGTGACGAAGCCACCGGCGGCTCATGGGCATCAACAGGTTGAATTAAAACTGATGGCCAGCGTCATCCGGCTGCAGGGACGTCACGCCCAGTTCGCCGGCGGCCTGCTCGATGGAGCCCGTTTGCGCCACCAGGGTGAGAATCGCGTCGTTGATCAATTCGCTGCCCTGCTCATTGCCGGGGGCGATCATCATATCGAAGGCCATTGGCGAGCTTTCCGCTTCCGCCGCCTGTTTGATCGCGTCGAGGCGCGCCATCGTGGCGTCGAGCTGCTGACGAAGCTCACCGGCCAACTCGCTGTCTTCCTGCGCCAGCAGGTCTTCGAGGGACGGCCCCTCGACCACGCTGCCATCTAGCCGTTGATAGCGGCCGGTGTAGATATTCTGAATACCCAGGCCGTTGTAATAGTGGGAGTTATGGGTATTGTCGCTGAAGCAGTCGTGCTCATCCTCGAACGAGTTGGCTTCCAGCGCCACCTTCAAGCGCTCACCGGCCAGCTCGCCCAGCGACAGCGAGCCCATGCCGAACAGCATGCGCCGCAGGCCTTCCTGATCGCTTTCCGCCAGCAGTTCCTGGCGATAGTTGTCCTCGCTGTCCGGCGCCCACTGGGCGACCATCCACTCAAGATCGTCGACGAGCAGATCGGATACCGCGTCCAGATAGTCCCGGCGGCGGTCGCAGTGACCATGGGTGCAGTCGTCGCCGGTTTGATAATCGCTCACCGGGCGCTCGCCGTTGCCTGCTTCAAAGCCGTGCAGATCCTGACCCCAGAGCAGAAACTCGATGGCGTGGTAGCCGCTGGCGACGTTGGCTTCCGAACCGCCAATTTCATTCAGATCGGCGAGTAATTCCGGGGTGATCTCGCTAACGTCCAGGCTTTCGCCCCCCACATTGATTTGCTCGTTGGCAATGATATTGGCGGTGGCACCTTCGTTACCCAGTTCGTGCTGGTAGTCATCGCCTTCGACGTAATCGATCATGCCCTCATCGAGAGGCCAGGCATTCAACTGTCCTTCCCAATCGTCCACGACGGCATTGCCGAAACGAAACACTTCACTCTGCTGATAGGGAATACGCGCTTGCAGCCAGGCTTGCTTGGCGGCCTTCAGGTTTTCGTCGGTAGGGTTGGCCAGCAATTCGTCGATACGCTCGTTCAACACCTCGGCGGCGTTGAGCGCATCGGCGTAATTGGCATGCGCCAGGTCGGCATAGTGAGTCACCACCGCATCGGCGCTGACGGTATCGTCAGCGGTGGTGTCGGCAAAAACTGAGGCAAAAGGCAGTAGCGCGCTAAGCGCAACGATGCCTGCAAGAGGGCGACGGAGCATGGTGGCGGGCATGACGGTATCCTTTTAGGTTAAGGCATTACAGAAACGGCTAAAGTAAAATGCTAGGGTTGTTATTGAGCCTCAATGTGAAATGTAATCCATTAGCTCATGGGATTCAATCCCATTTGCAGGCCTATAACGCGTATTGCTGGATATAATCCCGCTTGTTTGCCTTACGTCATTTTCTTCAGCCCTGGAAACACCACTATGCTCGATTACAAACTGCTCCATGCCCTGGCGACCGTGGTGGAATGTGGCGGTTTTGAACGCGCAGGGGACGTACTGGGGCTCTCGCAGTCGGCCGTGTCACAACGATTGAAAGCCTTGGAAGTGCGTTTAGGACAGCCCGTGTTGATCCGCCACCCCCACCTGGCGCCGACCCCCGCCGGCCAGCGGCTGTTAACGCATTACCAACAGGTCCAGCTGTTAGAACGCGACCTGCGTGGCTCATTGCCCACGCTGGATGATCCCGCTCCTCGCCTTCGTATTGCGATTAACGCGGATAGCGTCGTGACCTGGTGGGCCGAGGCGATTGCCGACATCTGTCAGACCGAAGGGCTTTTGCTGGATCTTGTTATCGAAGACCAGGACGTCGGCCTGAAGCGCTTGCGCGATGGCGATGTCGCGGCCTGCCTTTGCGCAACACCGCAGCCGATTGCCGGGGCACGCAGCCTGGCGCTGGGCGAGATGCATTACCACCCGCTTGCCTCCCCCGCCTATGCGGTGCGGCACTTCCCTGATGGACCCAGCGATGAGGCTTTTCAAGAGGCCCCGGCCATCGTCTTCGGCCCACATGATCAATTGCAGCACCAATTTCTCGCCCAGTGCGGCTACCATGGCCGCTTTCCCTACCACCTATGCCCTTCGTCGGAGGGGTTTATTCGTTTGGCAGCGGCAGGCATTGGCTACGGCATGATGCCCGAGCTACAAACCCATACATTGATCGAAAGCGGCCAGCTGGTCAGCATTGCGCCAGGTCAAACACTTAGCGTCCCACTCCATTGGCACTACTGGCGGCATAGCGGCAACCTGGTGCAGCGTCTCACCGACCGACTTTCGCAAGTTGCGTTGACCTAGATCATCCATTTTTCCTATGCCACCACAAAACCGTTCTACAATGGCGTTAGCCCATTCGAGTTCGGCAGTCCCACGGTGAAAGGCTGAATTATCGTTGACGCAATCCATGTCATCAAAACGACGTAACGGCCAGAGTATCTTAAGCTTCCTTTGTACTTGTATGTACAGCATCGTACTGACGCCATACATAGAGGTTTGGCGATAACGAAGACAATACCCCGGCATCGGTAACAGCTTAAAGGGACATCAGCGCGGGGAGCAGAAGAACATAACCAAAGCGACCTCTTATGTATTCATGTTTTTTGCACCGCAAGGTTTGCGTGGGCTTGCTGCTGCTGATCTGGATAACCTGCTGGCAACCAGCTGTCGCTTCGCTGGTCACCTCTCCTGATCAGTCTCGCTATTCACTTACCGACCACACCCAGTTCTGGCAGAGCAATGAGTCTCTTACGCTTAAGGAGCTGCTTGAACGCAACCCATCATTCACCCAGGCTCAGCACAAAAGCGACTTGAATTTTGGCTATACACCCGACGAGGTGTGGCTGCGCACCCAGGTCGAGAACCCCACGGAACATTCCCAGCGTTGGATCGTTGAGTTTGAATATCCCTTTCTGGATCGCGTCATGCTGCATGTAATGCATGAGCGTTATAATGAACAAAAAATAAGCGGCAGCGCCGTTCCCATAGAGCAACGAGAACTTGCCCATCGCCAGGCTGTATTTCCGCTCAATCTGGCGCCAGGCGAAACGGTCACTCTATATGCCAGGGTCAGCGCGGCGGGCAGCAAGATGCTGAACTACAACCTTCTTTCTGAGCAGGCGTTCTACCAGCAGAATGATCGGCACAATTTCTGGCTCGCGACCTATTTCGGCATACTTTTGGGCCTTGGTCTTTATAACCTATTGTTATTTTTTGGTCTCAAAGAGCGCGTCTTTTTATATTACTCGCTATTTACGTTGGGGTTTACCGTCGCGATTTTAACCTTCAACGGCATCGGCACCCTGATGTTCTGGAGCTTCCTGGGCGAAAATACGTCACGGTTGGTCGCGATCGGCTTCATTTTTGCCTCTACCATGGGTACGTTTTTTGCCCAAAGTTTTCTTGAAACGAAAAAATTCACGCCCCGCTGGCATCGCCTGTTGAGCTATTTCCGCGTCTACTGCTTGCTCGCCCTCGTGGCAACTATGCTGCTACCTATTCAGCCAGCCCTGCGACTGATGGACGTGACCGGGTTCATGGCCGCACTGACGATCCTGATATGCGGTATTTACTGCGTCACGCAACGCGTGCCCAGCGCGCGGATATTTGTCTTGGCCTGGTCATTGTTTCTGGTTGGCGCCTGTGTGTTTGCACTGCGCAATTTAGGCATTTTGCCGGCCAATTTTATTACCTTGCACGGCATTCAGATTGGCTCGGCGATGGAAATGCTCTTGTTATCGTTTGCGCTGGCCGCGCGCTTCAACAAGCTGAAGCGACAAAAAGAACGCGCTCAGAACGACATGCTGACGACGCTGAAACGCCAGGAAGCGGTTCTGGAACAAAAGGTTGCCGATCGCACAAAAGCGCTTGAGTACCTAGCCACCCGCGACATGCTGACCGGGCTACTGAACCGTAAAGGCCTCACTGACTGCGCCGAAAAGGCCCTCCAGCGCAGTCAGCATATCGGGCAACCAGTGGCGCTATTCATGCTCGACCTGGACCGTTTCAAGCCCGTTAACGATCAATATGGGCATGAAGCCGGCGATTTTGTACTTCAGCAAGTCGCCAAGCGTATCGAACACCTGGCCCGCACGCACGACCACTGTGCACGCTTCGGGGGAGACGAATTCATTTTATTGATTGAGGGCATTGACGATGCCACCGTCCTCAACGATATTCGCCAACGCCTCAATGCCGCCATACGCAAGCCCATCAAGCTCCCTTGTGGTGAGCTGGTCAGCATTGACGTCAGCATCGGCATGAGCGTCAGCCAAGGTGATCACTATTGCCTGAAGAAACTTATCTACGAAGCCGATGGAAAAATGTACGACGTTAAAGCCAGCCGAGCCGACAGCGATATACGCTACTACTCAGCAAAGCCGTAAGACGAATAGCTTAGTCAAACAGGCTCATACGCTTCATAACGTTGTCACGCTTGATACGCCAGTGATAAAGCGCGCCCAATACATGCAGGGTTACCAGCACCACAATGGCCCAGCCGAGCCAACCATGCCAGGTAAAGAGCCGCTCGGAAAGCGCCGGATGCTCGCCAATGAGTCCTGGCAGGTGCCAATGAAAGAACTCGACTGGGAACCCCCCGCTGGCGGTGGCCGCCCAACCCAATAGCGGCATCACGACCAAGGCCGCATAGAGCAAATGATGCACGCTGGTACTGACGACACGCTCGAAGCCATTCAAGGGTGGGTCGTGGTCGGGTACCACGAACGCGATCCGGGTGATGATGCGTAGCGTCATCAGCAGCAGTATGGTCACGCCCAGCGTTTTATGGCTGGTATACAGCAGGTTGGTAACCCCCGTGCCGATCAACTCTACCGTCCGCTCAAAGCCCAAAAAACCCAGCGTCAAACCGCTCGCCAGCGAGAGTAGTGCCGCCCCCGCCACCAGCCAGTGGAGCACCCGGTGAGGGTAAATATAGTGGTCTAACTCATGCATGCTGTGCTCCTCTGCAACCGCCCAGAATTCGCTTATGTGTGCTTAGTTTAGCGAGTTCTGGGCAACTTCGCTGCTAAAGCCAACGGTCACCGTCAACGCTTGCTGTCATGGTGCCCAGGCATCAACCGGTGCGGCCAACTGCTCGCGGATCAGCTCGCCCAGTCGGCGGGCTGGTTCTGACGGGCGATGCGGTGCGCGGTGGAGTGCCAGTTCGATCATCGGTAGCGATGGCAGGCCACTGGCTTCGTCAAGTGGCCTTAAAAGCGGCGTCAGCATGCTCCGCGTTACCACTACCACAGCCAACCCGGCCGTCACGATCGGTGCCAGCCCTGCCATGGATTGGCTGGTATAGGCGACGCGCCAGTCACGCCCGGCGTTTTTCAGCGCCTGTTCGGCTATCTCACGAAACACATCCGCGCCGGGTGAATACAACGCTAACGGCAGCGGGTCGGTTAACGATGGCTGCTGGTTAACGCCTACCGCCCATATTAAAGGCTCGCGCCGAATGATCTCGCCGCCTGGTGAGTTACGCTGCCGGGTCACCAGCGCCAGATCCAGCTCGGCACGTTTTACGCGTTCCACCAGGTCACCGCTGGTACCACACCTGACCTGAAGCCCCACGCCTGGGTATAACTGGTGAAAGTAGGCGAACACGGAAGGCAATAGGGAGGCGTAATCTTCCGGGATGCCCAGGGTCAGTTCGCCGCCCACCTGACGCGCCTGCATGTCACTCCAGGCCTCGTCATTGAGTATCAACAGGCGGCGGGCGTGGTTAAGCAACCGCTCCCCATCCGGGGTAAAGCGGAGTTTGCGCCCTTCGCGCTCGTGAAGGGTCAGCGCCAGTTGGGTTTCCAGACGCTGAAGCTGCATGCTGACGGTCGACTGGGTATAGGCCAGGCGTTTTGCAGCCGCCGTCACGCTGCCGGTGTCGGCGATTGCCACGAGCGTGCGTAGTAACGTCAGGTCCAGCGTTGGCGCCCTCATACATCATATTCCTTGATAAAAACGATCAAAAAAGATCGATATTGTGATGTGTTGCCGATGAGTATGCTGTGCAGGTCACCTCAAGGCAAGGTCAGGAGATCGCTATGCATCATGTCAATCCACTCGTTGTGTTTCCACGTAGCTACAGTGTTGGGGCGGCGCTGGTGGCCGTGATGCTTTGGAGTGCCGCCCCCCTTCTGGCTGATTACGCCCGGGCCACGCCGCCTCTCCAGCTCACGGCACTGACGCTGTTAGCAGGCGCATTAGCAACGCTACCGCTCAGTCGACGGGTTAACGTCGCCACTTGCGGCCACGCTTGGCAGCTAAGCATTTGGCTGGGCATTCCGTTGCTGATCATTGGCGCCGTCAGCACGTATTTCATCGGCATGCGGCTGGCCCCCGCAGCTGAGGCGGCATTGATCACCTATACCTGGCCGGTACTGTTCGTGCTGCTCAGCCAGTGGAGCCGGTTTGGCCGTCTGCGGATGGACGGACTGGTCGGTGCGCTGATCGCCTTTTCCGGTGCCGCCCTGCTGCTGATCCCTCAGGCATCCGGCGGCGGTGGCGACAATGCACTCACCGGTTACGCGCTGGCGCTTTTAGCGGCCTGCTGCTGGGCACTTTATTCCTGGCTTAGCCAGGTGGCACCGGTACCGCTAACACCGCTGCTGCCGCGTTTATTGCTGATTGCCTGTGTTATAGCGGCGGGCGCGAGTGCGATTCTAGAAGGGCAGATCGCATTACCCAGCAACGAAGCGGTGCTGACCGGCATGGCGCTGGGCCTTGGGCCTTACGGCATCGCCATGGTGGCATGGGATAAAGCGTTGCGCTGGGGGCATACCAGCCTGGTCGGCAGCCTCGCCTATGGCGTGCCCATTTTAGCGGCGCTGCTGTTGGTATTAGCGGGAATGAGCACGCTGGACTGGCGCCTGCCGGTCGCAGGCGCCCTGGTGGTCGTGGGCTGTCTGAAAGCTGGCCGTTAATGTCAGGCATCTGGATTGCCAGGCGCCATGGTTAACGCCTTGAACTTAAAAGCCGCCTGGAGGGGCGGCTTTTAAGCTATTAATACTGTCGACATCCCGCTTACAGCTGAGGCTCTCCCTCGCTTGGCTCGGCGCGAGTAGCAAGCTCAAATAAACCACTGGCGGTATGGCTATAGCCCCGGGCGGTGACCGTGTAGGTACCCGGTAGCAGTTGTTCGGTGATTCGCGAATCCGTGCCGCCTGCGCCGTCATCATCGCTTAACGAAACGCCGTTGCCCTCAAGCTCAAGGTACGTATCGAAATCACTTGAACGCATGTCGAGCGTGACGCTGGATGTCTCGTCGAGTGTCAGCTCATAGGTCAACGACTCACCGCTGTACCAGCCATTGAGTGACTCACCCGGCGTCAACTCACCTGCATTACGCAGTTGGGTGTCGCTGGGCAACTCACGGGGCGTCAGCGCCAGCGTAAAGACACCTTCGCCGTCACCGTAGGCTGAACGCGCTGTCACCTGGTATTCGCCGGGCGCAAGAAAATCGGCGATACGCGCATTCAGGTTACCTGCGCTGTCGTCGTCTTCGCGGTAGTAGCCATTGGGCCCTTCCAGCACCAGATAGGTGTCGAATTCATCGGAGCGCATGTCAATGTCGTACATGCCCGCCTCTTCGACCGTGAACGTATAGTCACGCTCATCGCTCTGAAGCCAGCTATCCAGAGGCGTATCCAACGCCAGGGTATCCGTGTCGCTGAGTTCAAGGCGACGGCTTTCAAGGGTAAAAGGTCCATAGCTTTGAGCGTCAGCCCCACTGACCACCAGCATGTAGTCACCGCTTTGATCGATGCGCTGGCGCAATACCTCGGCGCTATCCAACAGTTGTAGCTGGTCATCATAGAGAGCCACTACGCCCTGAAGGGCGCCTTCCAGCGATACCTCAACCAAATCGTCTTCGTCCAGCGCGATGACATAGCGCTCGAAACGGCTGCCATCATTGCCGTTGAGCGCACTTTCAGAGGTCACCTCCCCTCTCAAGCGCTCCCCCAGGGTAGCGCGCTCAAGACCTGCCAAACGACTCGATTCAGCAGTGTCCTGGCCGTTTTGGGAATCAGGTGTTAGCTCGGACGGTATATTGAGCGGAATGGCCTGTGCCGCCAAAAAGCCGATAACACCGCCGCCAACGGCGACAAGCAGATAACCAAGCGGAGAAGATTTAGCCATGAGCAATCCTTGATCTTGTGGCAGATAGATATAGTCGAGTTGAAAACGGCATTATAAACGCATAATGGCCGCCATTGGGTTGACAGCCTCATCTGGTTTCGCTTTTTTACAGCCTCGATGTTTACAACAGCCTTGGATAAGCCGCTGAATTAAAAGGCGCCAAATATCACGGACAAGAGAGACCAATATGAGGCCATAAGCGCCGATCGTCTAAAAGCTTGCCCAGGGTACGGTCCAGCGTTACTATCGAGTAGCCAAATTGGCACCTCATCGATGGATGCGAAACCCGCGACACGACACACTGAGGTACTCCTATGGGAGCTATCAAACATACGTTATTGAATTTTTGCTTTGCCATAGCCGTATTCACCACGGCAGTGAATAGCGCTCTGGCACACGGTACACCCGCCGATACTCAGCGCGGCGTTGCGTCCTTCTACAGCGACCGCTTTCAAGGAGCAACCACTGCCAGTGGTGATGCCTTTGATCAACAGGCACTGACCGCCGCGCACCCAAGCCTTCCCTTTGGAAGCAAGGTGCTGGTAAAGCGCCCGGATACCGGACAAGAAGTCGAAGTCCTGATCAATGACCGCGGTCCTTACGTGCAAGGGCGTATCATTGACCTGTCCAAAAGCGCAGCGCGTGAACTGGGCATGCTGAAGCGTGGCGTTGCACCGGTTATGGTGACGCTGCTGAACTAGCAACACCTAACCACGACCTACTGCATTCGCATCAACGGGCGCTCAAGCGCCCGTTGTTTTTTTGTGCGTCCTTTGCCAGGATTCGTGACGAAACTATCAAGCACGCTAACGGTCTCTGGATAACACGGAACGTTATTCAAAACACCACTGTCACGAACACCGCTGTTAAAAACATCGTCGCTGGAGGCAACATGCAGTCTCGCTTTTTTACGCTAAGCCGTTATCCGGAAGGCCGCCCCGAACGCGAACTTTTTCAACTGGAAACCCAAACGCTCCCGGATCTCGCTCCCGGCGACGTCCGCATCCGCAACCATTGGCTTTCAGTAGATCCCTATATGCGTGGCCGCATGACCGGCCTGCACACCTATGTCCCCCCGTTTGAGCTGGGCAAACCCATGGAAGGCGGCGCTGTTGGCGAAGTCATTGCCTCGCGCGACGAGCGCCTTAAAGAAGGCGACCTGGTCGGCCATATGGGCGGCTGGCGCGATATTGCACAGATTTCCTCTGAGGGTGTTCAAGTGCTGCCGGATTTTGGGGTGGCCGAACAGGCCTACCTGGGCGTGCTGGGAATGCCGGGCATGACCGCCTGGACTGGACTCAACCGGATAGCCAACTGCCAGCCTGGCGATAACGTCCTGGTTAGTGCCGCCAGCGGGGCCGTCGGTTCACTGGCGGTCCAGTTAGCGAAAGCAAAAGGCTGCCATGTGGTAGGTATCGCGGGCGCGGCCAACAAACTGGCCTGGCTGGAATCACTGCATATCGAACCCGTAAGCTACCGCGACCGAAACGCCCAAGAGCTTGGCGATGCCATCCAGTTGGCAAGCCCCAAAGGTATTGATGTGGTGTTTGAAAACGTCGGTGGCACCTGCCTGGAAGCGGCTCTAAGCCAGTTAAACGAGGGCGCACGGATTGCGGTATGCGGCATGATTGACAGCTACAACGCCAAAACACCGGTCCCTGGCCCCAGCAATCTCGCCCAGCTTGTGGTACGCAAAGCGAGAATGCAGGGCTTCATCGTGGCGGATCATTGGCAACATTACCCGGACTTCCTCAAGGAAGTCGCTCCTCAGGTCGTCGCCGGTAAGCTCGACTATAAAGAAACCGTCAAAGAAGGGCTGGAAAACACCCCCGATGCTTTTCTGGCGCTGTTTGATGGCGGCAATACCGGCAAGATGCTGGTCAAGTTGAATTGATGCCGCACTGAACGCCACTCACTGTTGTGTATTTAAGCCGCGCCTGGTCTTCCAGCGCGGCTTTTTCTTTTACGTGACCCTTCATATCATTGAGAAACACATAAAATCGTTAGACCATTGATGTATTGACTCTTAAAATAGTTAGCGCGTTAAGCATATGACGCCTGATGATGGTTCGAGAGGATCGCCAAGCGATCCAGAGTTCATAAAAGGGGAACTTCATGGAAGACCGCAAGCGGGCAAAATGGCCCGCTGTTTTACTTGGCCTACTGCTTATCATCGCGGGCCTCGCCCTGGCGATTGGCGGAGGGAAGTTACTTAGCCTGGGGGGCAGCGCGTATTATCTGGTAGCGGGCGTTGCCATTATCACCAGCGGGGTATTGCTCGCCCTGCGCAAGGGAGCTGCTTTGTGGCTCTACGCGCTGGTTTTATTCGCCACCCTGGGATGGGCGCTGTGGGAAGTCGGCCTGGACTGGTGGCAGCTTGTTCCCCGGGTGGCCATCCCCTGTTTGATCGGCATTGTATTGCTGCTGCCGTGGTGGCGAAAATCCCTCGACTCGCGGGGCGGCAGCGTGGCGCTTGGCCTGGCCGTCATCGCTTCGATTGGTGTCGCCCTGGCCAGTCAGCTTGACGACCCGGCCACCGTTGAAGGCACCCTCGATACCCAGCGCAGCGACCACCAGGAGACCGTCAACCCGGCTCAGGTGGCCGGTGACGACTGGCCCGCCTATGGCGGCACCAACGCGGGCACGCACTACTCCAGCCTTGATCAGATCACGCCGGACAACATCGGCGAACTGGAAGAAGTCTGGCGCATTCAGACCGGCGACGAGGCAGGCCCCGACGCGCCGCCGGAAATCACCAACCAGAACACACCGCTCAAGGTCAACGACAGCCTGTATATCTGCACCTCGCACAGCCGCGCGATGTCGCTGGACCCGGAAACCGGCGAGACCCACTGGTCCTTCGATCCGGAGATCAGCACCATGGGCGCAGAGAACTTCTCCGGCTGGGCGCATATGACCTGCCGCGGCCTCGCCTATTACGATGCCGGTCGCTATGCCGATAGCGACGACACCCGCGAGACTGACACCAATAAGACGGATGGCACCCGCCAGACGCCTGAACTCTTCGATCGCGATACCTTTGATATTGACCTGGCGTTTCTACTCTTCATGAACCCAGGCAGCGACGCCGGGGATGACGTCACGCCCCGTATGCCAAGTGCCGCTGACGTGATGTGCCCGCGCAGGCTCTACCTGCCTACCGCTGATGCCCGCCTGATTGCGCTAAATGCGGATACCGGCGAGCGCTGCGCAGCGTTTGGCGATGACGGCGAAATCGACCTGACACGTAATATCGGCGACTTTGATCCCGGCGGCTACTATTCCACTTCGCCCCCCACGGTAACCGAGAACCTGATTATCCTTGGCGGCCACGTCACCGATAACAGCTCCACCGATGAGCCCTCCGGCGTCATTCGCGCCTTTGACGTGCACACCGGCGAGCTTGTCTGGAACTGGGACAGCGGCAACCCTCACGATACCGAGCCGATGGGCGATGGTGAAACCTACACCCGCAACTCGCCCAATGTCTGGGCACCGATCAGCGTCGATGAAGACCTGGGCATGGTCTATCTGCCCATGGGCAATGCCACGCCCGACCAGTACGGTGCCAATCGCAGCGTCAACGACGAGACCTACAGCGCAGGGCTGGTAGCCCTCGACCTTGCATCAGGTCAGGTCGAATGGGTCTACCAGTTTGTCCACCACGACCTCTGGGATATGGACACCCCCGCCCAGCCGGTGCTGATTGATCTCGCCACCGATGATGGTACCCAGCCAGCCGTCATTCAGCCGACCAAGCAGGGCAGCCTTTACGTGTTGAACCGCGAAACCGGCGAGCCGATTGTGCCCATTGAGGAAGTCCCGGCCCCACTGGGCGCCGTTGAAGGTGACTGGACCGCCGAGACGCAGCCGCGTTCTGACCTTAACCTGCTGCCACCGCCGCTCACTGAAAGCGACATGTGGGGTGCCACACCGTTTGACCAGATGATGTGTCGCATTCAGTTCAACGCCTTGCGCTACGAAGGCCAGTACACGCCGCCGTCGCTTGAAGGCAGCATTGTCTATCCGGGCAACGTCGGTGTGATGAACTGGGGTGGTGTCGCGGTCGATCCCGAACGCCAGGCGCTGTTCACCGGCGCCAAGTACCTGGCCTTTGTCTCGACGCTGGTTCCCCGTGAGGAGGTCGAAGACGGCCAGGGCTCGGCCAGCGAACAGGGGCTGCAAGTCAATGCCGGCGCGCCCTACGCCGTCAAGCTGGGGCCGCTACTGTCGGTGCTCGGCCTGCCCTGCCAAGCGCCCTCCTGGGGTGATGTGGCGGGTATCAACCTGCAGGAAGCCGAGGTAGCCTGGAAGCATCGTAATGGCACTACTCGAGACAGCATGCCCTTCGACCTGCCGATTGGCTTTGAGGTAGGCGTGCCAGCCCTTGGCGGCCCGCTGACCACCGGTGGCGGGGTGTCGTTCCTGAGCGGCACGCTGGATCAGTACCTGCGCGGTTACGATATCACCACAGGTGAAGAGCTGTTCAAGGCTCGTCTACCGGCAGGTGGCCAGGCAACCCCCATGACCTACACCGGGGAAGACGGCCGCCAGTACGTGGTGGTAACGGCAGGTGGCCATGGCACCTTTGGTACCCAAATGGGTGACTACGTGATTGGTTACGCGCTACCAGAGTAATATCGCGCATCCACCAACGAAAACGGGCGGCCTCGATGACCGAGGACCGCCCGTTTTTTTGCCTCAATGGCTGACGCTTTAAAAGCTGACTTCTACACCACCATAAACGCTGCGCCCTGGCGCGGGCTCGTAATAGCGGCCGAACCCTGCATTTAAACGCACGTTGGCGTAGTGCTCTTCGTCAAGCAGGTTGCGTACGCCGACATAAGCGTTGAGTCGGGTATCGTCCCCCAGGCGCCAGCCATTGCCCGCACGCAGGTTCAACAGCCAGTAGTCATCCACCTCTACCTCGTTGGCGTTATCGGCCACCATGTCGCCTGTATACTGGGTTTCAAGCGTGGCAAAGCGATCATCGCGCCCCTCCCAGGTTAGCTGGTTGACCCAGGTCTGCTCCGGCAAACCGGGGATCCGATTGCCCCCAAAGCGCTCGGCGGGAGTAGAGAAGCGGTCAAACTCGTAGCGTGCCAGCGTCAAGGCGCTATCCAGCCGCCATTGGTCGGCAAATTGCCAGCCCAGCGCCAGTTCAATACCATCGCGGTCGGTATCACCGGCGTTTTGGTAGAAAGTGCGATCCCCTTCGTCATAAGGCACCAATTCATCGCGTACGCGCACCGAAAACAGCGTCAGGTCATAATCCAGCGCCAACGGCCCCACATAGCCACGAGCGCCTACTTCCCGATTCCAGGCTTTTTGTGGCGACACCGATGGATTAAAGCCGCCGCCCGCCGGGTTGGCAAACTCCGAAAACGTTGGTGTTTCAAAGGCGGTGCCGGTATTCACGTAAACCTGATGCTGGGGGCGGTAGCGATAGCTTAGCCCCGCCGAGCCACTCCACTCATCAAAGCGGCGGTCGCCGCTCTGGTCACCGTCGTCCTGATAACGATCGTCCACCTCTAATTCAACGCGGTCAAAGCGCGCGCCGAGGGAAAGGGTCAGTTGCTCGGTCAGCGCCAGGTCGCCCTGAGCGAAAACGCCGGTCGAGGTGGCCGTCTGGGTTTCTTCGGCCAACTGCTCACCGACGACGCCCTGGGGATTCACGTCGTTGCGGAAGCGCTCGTCATCCTGCCGGGCTACCTCGGCGCCTGCGATATAACTCAGCGGCAGATTCCCCAAGGTCACCTCGTGGTGGTACTCGGCGCTCGCCCCCAGGTAATCCCGCTGATAGCCGATGCGGCTATCGCCGACGTACGGCAGCTGCTGCTCAAAATCCCGCTGGGAGATAAACCCTTTAAGGTATAACTCGCCAGGGCCAGCGGTCAGGTCCTCGTACTGTAGTCCCAGCAGTTGCTGGTCCACGTTTTGCCCTGCATCCAAGGCCAGCGAATTCGGCGCGGCCTGATCACGACCTTGCGCCACTTCGTCTGCGTTCAACGCACCGGGATCCTCTGAACGCGGGTTATCCAATAAATTGACGATGGCGGTTAACGCCCGCTCACTGCCCAGCTCCCGACGAAGCTTGGCATTCAACAGGTACTTTTCCGTCGAGCTTTGCTCGCGATAGCCATCAACATTGAGCGCCGAGACGCTAACGTGGTGCGACCAATCGCCTTGGCTCCCCCCGGTTTGCAGGGACGTTTTACGGTAGCCATCGCTGCCTGCCTCGGCGCGCACACTCGTACCGGGGTTATCGCGGCCGTCGGCGGTGATCACATCGATCACCCCACCTGCCGCGTTGCCATAGAGCACCGACGACGGGCCGCGAATCACTTCGATGCGCTCGGCGCTGTCCAGGTCAATCGCATCGAGCTGGGCCTGGCCGTCCGGCAGCGTATAAGGGATACCATCGACCATGACCGTGATGCCGCGCACGCCAAACGGCGCGCGGGCGCCAAAGCCACGAATCGAGATGCGTTGACCCTGGGCGAAATTATCGCGGTTTTGCAGGAATACACCGGGCACCCGCACCAGCGACTCATCCAGCCGAACGCGTTGCTGGCCTCGGGCAATGGCGTCCGATTCAAGCGTTGAGACGGCCGCGGGGGTTGCATAAAGCTCGCGGGCCAACCGTGGCGCAGTGACCTCAATCGTTGCCATTTCTGTGTCATTGGGCTGTGCCCAGACTGAAGGGGTTAGCAAGCAGCTGGCCAAGCAAACCGAGGTGGTGGTGAGTCTTTTCACAGGGATCCCTCCCGGGACATCAAAAGAGTGTGTATAACAATGCTGCATGACTGGATGGAACGATTTCTGATGGCACGCGTCATAACCGGCCGTTGGACTCGCTAGAAATGCTGGTGATGTCTACAGTTGAAAAAGCTCTCGTTACATTTCCGTAACCGCACTTGTGTAAAAGTGCTTGATAGAGCTATTACCTTGAAAGCAAAGGAGGCTTCATGGCGTTTACCGCGACTGACCCGATCAAGATGATATTTGCCGTCATTTTACCGCCCCTCGGCGTATTCTTTGAGGTGGGATTTAAAGGACATTTCTGGCTTAACATCATTTTAACGCTGTTTGGTTTCGTGCCCGGCATCATCCATGCGTTTTATGTGATATTGAAGCACTAGCTTTTCCCAGGTAACTCAAAACCGCCTGAGCATGCGCTCAGGCGGTTTTTTTATGCCTAGCGAACAGTGTCATGTCGCCGCAGATGCAAGGCGTGTACTTTTTCATCCCACCCATCGACCGGCCCTTCCACTGGAAGGCCTGGCACCACCTGTTGAATAGGCAGGGTTGCCACCGGTGGCGGTGCCACGCCTAGCTCGGCTAACCAAGCACCCAACTGCGCCGAAGAGCTGGCGTAGACGATACGCCCGAGTCCAACCCAGCCGTGAGCGGCCGCGCACATCGGGCAATGCTCGCCGGAGGTAAACACCGTGGCCTGTGCTCGCGCTTCTGGCGTCATGTGCTGGGCCGCCCAACGTGCCAGCGCAAACTCAGGGTGCTGGGTAGCATCGCCGCCGGCAATCCGGTTGCGATCTTCAGCCAGCACCTCGCCATCGCCTCCGACCAGCACACTGCCAAAGGGCTCATCCCCCGCTTTCAGGGCCTCTTCGGCAAGCGCCACGGCGCGTGCCAGGTAGCGCTGCTCTCGCTCGTCCAACATGGGCTCTCCTCATCTAGCGTGGTTTTCCAATCTATCCCTTTGCCGCCGCTACGGTCGCTTCGTCAGCGGGTGCTTCACTTAACGACTCGCCTTCGCTACGCGCAATAACAGAGGTGCCCACCAGATCGCCCGTGACGTTGAGCGCCGTACACCCCATGCCGACCAACGCATCGATAGCGGTCAAAAGCGCAACGGTTTCAATCGGCAGGCCAACCTGGGCGAAGACGGTGGCAATCATGATGATGCCAGCCCCCGGCACCCCGGCCGTGCCAATCGACACCAAAGTGCCTATCAGCACAATCTGCACCATGCTGACAAAGTCCAGCGGCGCGCCGATCACATTGGCGGCAAAGACCGCCGAGATGGCGATACGAATCGCCGCGCCATCCATATTCAAGGTAGCCCCCAACGGCAGGCTGAAACCATAAATACTTTTGGGGATTCCCAAGCGACTGGCGGCATTGACCGTGATGGGCAAGGTACCGGAACTACTTTGGGTGGCAAACGCCGTGAGCATCGGTGTGCGCGCTTCGCGGAAGAAACTACGCAGCTTTACCCCGAACAGCCGCATGATGCCGCAGTAAATCAACAGATGCGCCGCCAGCGCGATGTACAGCACAACGACCATATCGCCCAATGACAGCAGCGTCTCCAGGCCTTGGCGGCTCACCGTTTCGGCGACAATCGCAAATACACCGATGGGGACGTAATGCAATACGCCCGCCATCACTTTCAGCGTGACCTCGTTCAGCGATTCAATGACTCCATAAAGCCGCTCGCCCATGGCTTGCTGGCGCGCTGACTGGCGCATTTTCAGCAGTGCAATGCCGAATACCAGGGCAGTAAAAATAATCCCCAGCATATTGAGCTCGGAAAAGGCACCAATAATATTGTTCGGCACGATATTGAGCAGCGTATCGACAACGCCCGGATTGTCCGGCACCGAGAAACTGGCATCGTCATCCAGCGTCATGCCGCTGCCTGGGCTGAACAGCGTCGCGACGGTTAACCCCACCATAATCGCCAGGGCCGAAGACGCCAGATAATAGCCGAGCACCTTGCCACCGATGCGGCCCGCGCTGCCCTCCCGGGATTGGTTAACGCCCACCATCAGGGTAAACAGCACAATGGGCACAATCAGAAATGTCAGTAGCCGCAGGAGCAGATCGCCCAGTGGCGCCAACCAGGAAGCCACTGTTTCACCACCGACAAGCCCGACTACAACGCCCAGCACCAGCGCGATGGTGACGCGTAAAATCAACGACGCCTGAAAATAGGCTTTCCATATGCGTTTCATTGGGTGTCCTTTACAGGATTGAATATGCTCGCAATGCTAACATTATAAGCACGCTCATTATTATATCAGTGTGGCATAGCGATATTTGCCCTGAATACGTCGGTAACAAGGAGCACCAATGAACACGATTAATCCGAGCAAGCTGCACTATAGCAAATGGACGGCGGTTCACCCGCGCAACAAAGAAAAGCACTTCATGGTTACCCAACTGATCCGGGATGAGGATGAGAACGTGGTGGACGTTGTCGTCGAGGCTATCTATTCCCACCGGGAAACGCTCATGCCGTGGCAGCACTTGAAAGATGACAGCGTGTGGAAAATGGGCTGGCAATAACCGATGAGCGCCATGGGGTTTAGAAAAATAAAACCTGAAAGGTTTTGACACCCCAAACGATCCATGGCACTGTGTCGTCAGTGGTTAGCAAGCAGCATGGTTTCAGAAGTGTACGATCTATTTCGGCAGCCTGACATTGTATTCCTTGTTTCACCCGCTACTTAAATCTGGGTAATACCAGGAACTTAATTAAGGCGCAATTGCGCGAAAGGATCTACATCATGGCAACTGGCACAGTTAAATGGTTTAACGACACTAAAGGCTTCGGTTTCATCGCTCCTTCTGACGGCGGCGACGACCTTTTTGCTCACTTCTCTGAGATTCAAGCCGACGGCTTCAAATCTCTGCAAGAAGGCGCTAGCGTCTCTTTTGACGTTACCCAAGGCAAGAAAGGCCTACAAGCTTCTAACATCAAGCAAACTTCCTAACATCCGTTAGCAGTTTGCTCGAACCTTCCAAGGTTCGAACCACAAGGCCCGCTTAAGCGGGCCTTGTTGCGTTTGGCATCGATGAAAATTGCCTTTAAATACGCTCCCACCGCACCAGGCGCACGTCAACCGTCAAGGTTATTTCCCCAAGGGCCGCCGCTTTCTCACGACCTTCAGTAGTCGCACGGTAAAAATGCGGCGTCATCACCAGCAAATCGGAAATGGCTCCTGCATCGTCAAGCGCAAGAGTGTAGCGCACCGTCTCTGAACCCAGTGACGCAAACCCCGCTGGCGGCTCATCATCACTTGCCCGTTCCGGTTTTAACGTCGGGTAGATAATATCGCGTAATTCACGCAGATGATCCGGCCCCGCCTCCACCTGTATCAGCAGGCCGCCTGGTTTGAGTACCCGCGCGAACTCGTCAACGACCGGAAAACCAAACATGCAAAGCACACCATCGAGCGCCCCACTCTGAACCGGCAGGTTGGCATTGCTGCCCACCACCCAGCGGCTTTGCGGTTGCTGTCTATTATCCTGCTTGGCCGCCGCCTGCACGGCCCATTTGGAAATATCCAGCCCCATTAACGCCAACGACGCCTGGTTCGTCGCCGCCTTGGCAAGCTCCCGAAGGTAGTAGCCCTCACCGCAGCCGGCATCCAGGCAACTGAACAACGTATCGCGGGATACCCTCTGTTTTGCGTGGTCGGATACTGCCCGACTCACCGTCTCGGCAATCGGCTGATAGTGACCGGCCTCCAGAAACCGACGCCGCGCCGCCACCATCGACTTGCTATCGCCAGGATCGCTGGAGCGCTTTTGCTGAACCGGCAGCAGGTTCACATGACCTTGCTTGGCAATGTCGAAGCTATGCCCCGCCGAGCAGCGCCATGCACTATCCGATGGCGTTAGTGGCTTACCGTCTAACGGGCAGGCCAGCGCCTGAAAAGGAGAAGTGTTCATGCCAATAATGCCTATAGAAAGAAAGCGAACCAGGCGCAGCATGGTACCGCATCGTTAAAAGAAAGCTAGCGGACCGTGAACCAGAAACCCTCAATTGATAACGATTTGTATTAGACTCTGCATCATGCCATCATCCATGGCTTGCTCTCTCCGTTCGAACTCCTTGAAAACCGCGGCCATCAGGAAGCTGGAATGACGCGCCATCGATCAAACCACTGCATGCCACTATGGCTGCTAGGCATGCTATTGCTCAGCGTTAATATCTGCGCCGCACAGGGTATTCAAGACGTCCAACTAACCGTTGATGATACTGGCCCTTCTGCGCCACAACGCATTGTCACGCTTTACCAAGGCGCCACTGACAGCGCCGTGGCGCTCGGCGTCACACCGGTCGGCGTTGTTGAATCCTGGCTGGAAAAACCCATGTACCGCTACCTGCGCGACGCTCTTTCCGATGTCGAATACGTGGGCCTGGAAACCCAGCCTAATCTGGAGAAGATTGCCTGGCTTGATCCGGACCTTATCGTCGCCACCCGTTTTCGTCATGAGCGGTTGCTTCCAATACTCGAGAAAACGGCACCCACGGCCGTGGCTGGCCCGGTGTTCGATTTCAAAGCAAGCCTTTCACTGATCGCTGAGGCGACCGGCCGGGAAAACCGTGCCCGCCGCTTACTCAGCGAATGGGATCAGCGTGTGGCGGATTTTCGCCAAGAAATGCGTCTTTCGGGCTTAGCCTGGCCTCAAAAAGCCGCCGTGGCACGTTTCAAGAGTGACCACCTGCGCCTTTATTCGTCGGGCTTTGCTGGCTCGATTTTAAGCGAGCTGGGGTTTCAACAGCCTGACTCACTCACGGCCCAGGGTTGGGGAATGAAGCTAACCAGCGAGGAAAACATTCCCGTCATCAACGCCGACGTCATTTTTGTGATACTGGAGCCCGACGACCCGGCCATCATGGAGAACTACCGCCACTGGAGGTCACATCCCTTATGGCAGCGACTGGACGCGGTACAAAACGACCGTGTTTTTGAAGTTGATACGGTGAACTGGATCATGGGCGGCGGCATTCTGGCCGCCAATGCGATGCTGGATGACCTCTATACCCATTACGCCCTCACGCCTTCATCATCTCAATCGTCGCTCCCATGCCAGGCACGTCCGACGGGCGACATGGAGCCTGCTCAATGCTGAGCGGGCAAGCTGCCAAAGGCGCGGGGCTATGCACGGGCGGCATACTCATGCTGACCGCCTTTATCGCCAGTCTCATGTCGGGCCCTACCGATATACCGCCAGCCGCCTTGTTGACCTCTCTGAGTGACTACGACCCAACCCAGGTGGCCCACATCGTTCTACGCACCGAACGCTTGCCCCGGGCGGTGATTGCCGCCCTGGTGGGGGCAAGCTTGGCCATTGCCGGGGCACTGATGCAGACCCTGACACGCAATCCACTGGCCTCCCCCGGCATTCTGGGAATTAACGCCGGGGCGATGTTTTTTGTCGTCATCGCCGTCACGTTACTGCCGCTGCATACGCCTGCGAGCTATGTTTGGGCAGCCTTATTAGGCGCGCTGGTCGCTGCCGGATTGGTGGTCATCCTCAGCCGCGGCCGTCAGGGGGAACTTCCCCCGCTACGCGTATTGCTTGCCGGTGTAGCCGTCACCGCCATGTTTGTGTCGTTCAGCCAAGGGCTATTGATACTCGACCAGCAAAGCTTCGAAAGCGTCTTGTATTGGTTGGCCGGTTCCGTTGCGGGTCGGGAGCTTTCACTGGTGGCGCCCCTGCTCCCGCTATTCGGTCTTGCCCTGCTGTTGTGTGGTTTTCTGGTAAGGCACGCCAACGCCCTCATGCTGGGAGACGACATGGTCGCGGGGCTCGGGATGCGCGCAGGCACCATCAAGCTGTTACTTGGCCTGGTAGTGATTCTGCTGGCGGGGAGTTCAGTTGCGCTAGCAGGCATGATCGGCTTCGTGGGGTTGATCGTGCCGCACATGGCGCGCGGCCTGTTTGGCGTCGACCACCGTTGGCTACTGCCAGCCTGCGCACTACTGGGGGCGAGTCTGCTGCTGTTGGCCGATATCGCATCGCGGGTTTTGATGCCACCTCAGGAGGTTCCCGTCGGCGTGATGACCGCGCTGATTGGCACGCCCTTCTTTATCTATCTGGCGCGGCGACAGCAGGCCCAATGATGACCTCTTCTCCCCTTTTGAAACAGCAACACAATCTGACAAGTGACGTGTTGCCGACGCGTTTTTGGGCCACCATCGGGCTGCTTTCGCTGCTTCTGATCGCCAATATGGGGGTATCGCTAAGCCTGGGCAGTTTTCCCACACCGTTTGCAAACGTACTGCACGCACTCGTTTCACCGCAAAAAAGCGATATTACGTTTATTATCTGGGAGCTGCGTTTGCCACGTATCTTGCTCGCCGTTTTGGTGGGTGCTGCCCTGGCGATTGCTGGCGCGATTCTTCAGGGCATTGTGCGCAACCCGCTCGCCTCGCCTGATGTTATCGGCATAACGAGTGGTGCCTCGCTGGCAGCGGTCGTGTTTCTGAGCCTGTTAAGCACCTATCTAGGCAGCCAATGGCTCCCGCTCGCTGCCTTGAGCGGCGCGTTTTTTGCCGCGTTGCTGGTATTTTTTCTGGCCTGGAAAGGCGGCGTCAGCCCTTCGCGGATGGTGCTGGTGGGCATCGGGCTTTCCGCCGCCATGGGCGCGGCAACGACGCTGTTGATCGTGATCAGCGATGACGCGGCCGCCATGGTGGCCTACGTATGGCTCACCGGTAGCCTTTATGCCACCCAGTGGCCGGATGTAGCGGGCATGCTGCCCTGGTTGCTGGTTGCGGTTCCGCTATGCCTTGGCTACGCACGGCAGCTCGATACCATGGCGCTGGGTGATTTAGTCGCCCAAGGACTCGGGATAAACCTGCTCAGAAGCCGCCTGGTACTGATGGCCTGCAGCGTGGCGCTGGCAGGGGCTGCCGTTGCCTTTGCGGGTGGCTTGAGCTTTGTTGGCTTGATGGCCCCACATATAGCCGCCAAGTTGGTGGGCCGTCACTTTGTCAGGTTGGTACCGGCATCCGGCTTGATCGGGGCATTGATCGTGCTCAACGCCGACCTGCTAGGACGGGTGGCCTTTTTACCCCGTGACCTGCCAGCAGGCATTTTCGTTTCCGGTATTGGTGCGCCCTTTTTCGTTTACTTGCTGTATAGAACTCGCCAACGCCGTTATTAAGAAAACCATTCGTGAATAAAAAAACGGCACCCATGGGGTGCCGCCAATCAGCTTGCTAGTTAAGAACACATTTCAGTTCAGAAATCCAACTGGTAGCCCAAGGTGAAGGTGCGCCCACGGCCGGTGAAGTAATACTCGTCGCTGACACGTGCCGCCTGGGAGTAATAGGTGAGATAGTCTTCGTCGGTAACATTTTCAACGCCGACGGACATACGTCCCGCAGGCAGTCGATACGTCAGCGAGGCATCCACTAACCCATAGCCGTCAAAATCAAGTTTCGGGTCATCGACGCTTCGATCGAAGTAATAACGGCTCTGCAAGCGGGTCGACACCTTATCGTTCCAGGTAGCGCTCCAGCCCAGCTTGAGCGTATCCGGTGCGATATTGATACCGGTCAGTTCGGTCTCCACACGGCCATCACCGTCCTGATCCGACTCACCTTCGGCGTGGGTGTAGGAAAGCGACAGGTCATGATTGTCCGTTACCTGCATATCGCCGGTAATCTCGACACCCTGGATCTCGGTCTTCTCGCGGTTGCCTACCCAGGTGCCGTTTTCCTCCGTAAGACGCTGGCCAAAGTCAGAGTTTGATTGGTAGTAACTGACCTCCAAACCGTAGCGGTCCCAGTCGAATCGCGCGCCCACCTCGCGGTTATCGGTCACGATGGGCTGAAGCTGGAGCAGGTTATCGACGCTCTGCCCCGGCGTGCTGATGCCGCGAAGCACCCTGCCCACATCGGGCATACCAAACCCTTCGGAGTAGTTGGCGTAAAGCTGCGCCCAGTCGGTGGCCTGATAAACCAGGCCGGCGTTAAACAGCGTTTCGTCAAAGCTGGGCTTACCGCCCTCAACGGTCACGTTATCCTGGGTGACATTGTCGCGGTCGATACTTTGATAGGTATCCACCTCAAGATCGGCATGCTCGTGGCGAACCCCCGCGTGCAGGGTGAGCGGCTTGGCCAGCTCAAACTCGCCCTGGAGGAAAGGCGCAATATTATCGAATTGACTTTCCGGCACGTAGGTACGCCCGGTTTCCACCAGCATCTGACGCGTCTCATCGCGAAGAATATCCAACCCCGCGGTCAGTCCAAGCCGATCCCCCAGCAAGCCATCGCGGTTGACGGTGAACTTGGCACCTACCTTGTCGGATTCATTGCGCGTTTGGTCATACTGGGTATCACCGGCGCTATCCAGGTAAGGGAAGTAAGGGGTGGTGGCAAAGCGGGCGCGGAAGCGCTGATGATAAATCTGTGCATCGACCTCGTTGCCAAACCAGTCCGCGTGGGCGTAGGAAAGCCGCGCCGTGGTGACCTCATTGAAGCCAGGCTCACCATCACGCGTGCCCTTGCGCGCCGTGGTGGGAATGCCCGCATCGCGATCACCCGGTACCGGCACGTAATCGTTGCTTTCTTCCAAATCAAAATGGTTGAGCGACAGCTCAAGGTTCTGGTTGTCGTCTATCCAGTACCCCAGTTTGCCGAATAGATCGTAGCTTTCAGAGTTCTGCAGCTCACCGGGATAGGCGATACCGACAATGTCGTCGTTGCCATCGTAAAAGACACCACGCTCCTGGCGGGTGGCAGCAGCGACGAAATCCCAGTCACCCTGTTGGCCGCTTATGCGGTAGTCCAGCTTATGACCAAAGCCGTCAGACTCGAAGTCGTCATCAGTGGTGAGGCTAACGCCCGCATGCTGATTTATTCCTCCACCTTCGGCGCGCCGGGTGACAAAGTTAATCAGCCCGCCAGTGGCACCCAGGCCGTGTTCCGCGCTGGCACCGTGAATCACCTCAATGCTCTCGACCATCGACAAGTCAATGGTGTAACTATCACGCGAGCTGTCGCGCAACGGGTTGGACTGCGGCACACCGTCGACCAGAAAAGCCGCATCCCGGCCACGAAATGTCTCACCCGCATTTGATAGTTTCTGGCGGCTGGGGGAGTAAGACGGAATCAGGTTGCTAAGCACCTGGCCAGGGTCACTGCTGATGGCCATCTGCTGCTCAATCTGTTCCCGGCTAATCACCGTGACTTTTTGCGGCGTTTGGCCCGCCTCGCTCTTGCTCCGGGTTGCGGTGACAACCATGGTTTGGCTTTCACCGGTAGCACTGCTCGTTTCGCCGTTGGAGGAATCCTGCTGCGCGTAAACATTGCTGGCAGCCAGTAAACCGATCAACGAAACGGTAGGCCAAAGCACGTGATGCTTGTTGACGTACATCTTCTTTTTATCCCCTTTTTGCCTTGAAGAACCCTTGCTAATACAACTCATAATTAAATGAGAATAGTTATATTATGCATATAAGAAAGCATGAGGTCTACCAAACAGCCATAAGCAGTTAGGCTGCTTGCAACGGTGTTAGCCAGCGCTTTTGACTATCAACCCGGTCAAGAGGGCAGCCAAAAAGGAGTAATCGCTAACTTACAATGTTGAAAATGAGAATGTTTTGCCTTACGGTGCAGGCTGTTTTGATAACCCGTGAATGCCCATGCCAATCGCATCAGCCCCGCATGCTCGATTAACAGGCGAAACCCTTTACGCTGGCTATGACACCAAACGCGTACTCAATGGCGTGGACATCGCCGTGGCAGAAGGAAAACTGACCGCCCTGCTAGGACCCAACGGAAGCGGTAAATCAACCCTGCTGAAGACACTCGCCCGAACGCTGACACCCAGTGCCGGGCAAGTTTATCTGGATGGAAAAGACATTCATCGCCGCAAGACCCGCGACGTAGCAAGGCAACTGGGCATCCTTCCTCAAGGCCCTGTTGCCCCGGAAGGGCTGAGCGTGAGGCAACTGGTTGCCATGGGGCGTTTTCCGCATCAAGGCCTATGGCAAAAAGACGCCCAGCAGGATGCCCGCGCGGTTAACGAAGCCATGGCGTATACCCACGTAACGGAATTTGCCGAGCGTAACGTTGATGCGCTTTCCGGCGGCCAACGCCAGCGTTGCTGGATCGCCATGGTACTGGCGCAACAGACCGACCTCTTGCTACTTGATGAGCCCACCACCTTTCTCGACCTGAAAGTACAGGTTGACCTGTTGGAGCTACTGTCACGTCTGGCCCATGAAAAAGGCCGCACCCTGCTACTGGTCCTCCACGACCTGAACCTGGCAGCGGCCTACGCCGACCACCTGGTGATGATGCGAGACGGCCAGATCGTCACCAGCGGCGCGCCTGACGAGGTCTTTACCGCCGCTAACCTCAAGCGTGTTTTTGATCTGGACGCCCAGGTGATCCAGGACCCGGAAACTGGGCGCCCGGTTTGCGTACCGCGTAAACGGCACCACTCCCCCCACCGAGCCTTGCCTCTTTGCTCAAGAACATAGCGTGCCATGAATCATTTATTTGTGCAGACTTAAGCTAACAGCAGAAAGACCCGTTATTTGGAGGTACTTAAATGTTGGCAGTGGAATTTCTAGGCCAAAGCTTTCAAGCGTTATCAAAACACGAGCGATTTATCCTTACCGAAGTTGCCATGGAAACGGAAACAGAGGTTCGAGAGCTACTGCCTGAGCTGCCATCAAGAATTTGTCTAGTGGTATATACCGGCCCCGGTGTCATTCCAGAAATTGGTAGTGCAGGATCACCTCTAGCGCCGGGGCTCGTGAGCTGGACACTCGACCCATCGCGTCCGGAGGGCGTCCTCACCATGGTTCACTCTCACCTGCGCTCAACCTTATTTCATGAGTTTCATCACCTGGTGCGCGGCCACCTGATAACCGGAGGCAAACCGGTATCCTCTTTTATGGAGGGCGTTATCAGCGAGGGCTTGGCAACTGCATTCGAGCGTGATGCTGCAGGCAGTCAGCCCCTTTGGGGGCAATATCCACCGGAGGTGGAAGCCTGGGTTGATGAGCTTAAGTCCTTGCCACTTTCCGCCCCCTATGCTGACTGGATGTTCCGGCACCCTGACGGCCGACGTTGGATTGGTTATCGGGCAGGTACTTACTTGGTTGACCAGGCAATTGCCGCATCAGACGCTAGCGCCGCACAGCTCGTATCGGTTCCGGCGGCTGAGATCATCGAATTAACCAGCAGATATCGATGACTAGAACCAACACCAGAGCAGCACCCTCGCGTCAGCTTCAAAATGTATCGGGAATGCTGCGAGAAAATGGGAAGGCGCTCAAAGAATGACTTTATAAAGCGTTCTCGGCAAAAGCACGGACCACGGCTACCGATCTGTCGACGTCAAGACCTTGGGCTTCGGCCCACTCTCTCAGTTGTTCGCCATGATGAAGGTGCCGGACCAGGTGCTAATCGCAAGGAAATACTGTATTCAGGAATGGAAGGTCTTCCTTAGCTGGCTCAGGTAGATGAATTACCTGCGCAATGTAAGCGTTCATTCCAGGACGTCCTGCCACCCCGCTGAAAATCGCCCTACAGTAACCTCATATTTTCCAACACGAGGTTACCCCCATGAAAAAGCACCGTACGCCGGAACAGTGGCAGGCCCTGGTTGATCAGCAGCACGCCAGCGGCTTGTCAGCTCCGCAATTTTGTAAACAAGAGAGCATTGGCTATGCCAGCTTCTGCCACTGGCGCAAGCGTTTGTCCGGCCCCTCGGCCAAGGAGTCGGCAGGATCCGGTGACGCCAGCTTTCTGGATTTGTCATCGCTGATGGGGACGTCGCAAACCTCTGGCCCAGGCTGGAACATTGTGCTTAGCCTCGGCAACGGCGTCGAACTGCGGCTGAGCCAGAACGGATGATCGGGCTCGATAGCCAGGCGCGCATCTGGCTGTGCACCGAGCCCACCGACATGCGCAAATCGTTCCGGGGTTTGAGTGCCCTGGTCCGGAATCAGCTCCAACACGATCCACTCAGCGGTCAGTATTTCGTCTTCGTCAATCGCCGCAAGACCCAGATGAAGATGCTGTATTTTACCGCCACCGGTTATTGCCTGTGGGCCAAACGCCTGGAGCAGGGGCAGTTCCGGGTGCCGTTGTCCGCCTCCGGTCAGCGAGCCCTTACCCTGACGGATCTGCAACTGCTGATCGATGGCATCGAAGTGCAAAAATACCGCCAGTTCAAGCGTTTTCGAGGGGTATAGACGGTCAGCTTCCGGTATAATATTGGCCATGAATTCAACGGCCTTCACTCCTTCTTCTAACGCGCCTTCCTCCTCGGCTCTAGCCGAGGAGAATGCCGTGTTGCGGGAGCAGTTGGGTGCCCAGGCGGAGGCCATTCGTCAGCTGACGCATCAACTGGACTGGTTCAAGAAACAGCTGTTCGGCCCCAAATCCGAGAAGCTGGTTTATGATATTCCGGAACAGGACTGCCTGTTCCCGTCAGAGGATGCCCCGTTACCGAAGAAGCCTGCCGACGATGAACCACGTCCGGTTCGGGCTTATCAACGCGGTACCGCCAAGAAACAGCGGGACGACGACTGCCTGAACGACACCGGCCTGCGCTTCACCGCGGATGTGCCCGTAGAAGTCATCGAGCATCTACCGCCGGAGCTGACCGGTCCTGATGCCGATCAGTATGACATCATCGGCACCAAGATCACCTACCGCCTGGCCCAGCGGGCCGCCAGTTATGTGGTGCTCAAGTGCGAGCGCCCGGTGTTCCGACGCAAAGGAACCGGGAAGCCGGTGACGACGAGGGCGCCGTTCAACGTACTGGACAACAGCCTAGCCGATGTCAGCCAGAGTCTGTCAACGTAGATGTCGCGTTTAAGTCATCAGCTCTTTAACAATTGGCCGCCTTTTCCGGGTTCAGAGTGACTGATTCCGGCAAGCTGAAGTTTCGGATATCACCAGACCAGCGACGCGGGTTCTCGGCTTTCGCCGCTTCGATAATCTGTTTTCGCTGGGCCAGGATCTGATCAGCTTCGCCCGTATGGCGTTGCTGAGGTGTTACGTAGTTCAAGGCGCTGTGTCGGTGCTCGGTGTTGTACCAGCGCACGAACGCCAGTACCCATTTGCGGGCCTCCTCGATCGTTCTGAAGCCGTTTACCGGGAACCCCGGGCGGAACTTCAGGGTTTTGAACAACGACTCCGAGTAGGCATTGTCGTTACTGACCCGGGGGCGACTGTTCGAGGGCGTAATACCCAGATCGTACAGTTTCTCCAAGAAGGTCGAGGCCTTCATGGGGCTGCCATTGTCGGAGTGCAGCACTAGAGGCTTGTCCTTCGTCGCCAGGTGTTCACGCCAGTAGGCCTTCTCGATGAACTCGCTGGCAAGCTCACCGGTCTCACTGTAATAGACCTCGTGACCGACGATCTTGCGGCTGTATACGTCCAGCATCAGATACAGGTAGAACCAGGTGCCTTTTGCTGGCCCCGGCAGCCATGAGATATCCCACGACCACAGCTGGTTCGGTTCTGTGGCCTTGTGTGTAGTTGCCCTGCGCTTGCTCTGGGGCGCTTTTTGCCGACCCCTGAGGTGTACTTGATCCTTCTCCCGCAGAACCCGATAGAAGGTGGATTCCGAGGCCAGGTAGCGACCCTGATCCAGTTGATCCGCAACGATGAAGGCCGGCGGACAGCTTCGATATTCCTTCTGGTTGCACAGTGAGACCACGGCCTGACGCTCCGCCTCCGAGAGTTTATTGGTGGGTGCTGGTCTGGGCACCACCGGTCGTTGATCGGCGCTGACGGCCTTATCTGCCGTCCAGCGCTGATAAGTGCGTATACTCAGGTTCAGCAAGGCGCAGGCCTTGACCAGCCGGGCTCCGTTACCCTGAGCCTCTTGGATCAGGGTAACCGCCTGCTGGCGATCCGGGAGGCTGGTCATTCGTCCTCGTCTTTGGGGCCCCAGATCGCCTCGGCTTTTTTTGACAGCGTCAGTAGTGCAGCCGTTTCTGCCAGAGCTTTTTCCTTGCGTCGCAACTCGGCTTCGAGTTTTTTGACTCGTTTTTTCTCAGCCCTGGCCGCTTGCCGATTCTGCTTGGCCTGTTCATCCGACAGGGCATTGGCTCCCATGCAGGCGGCTTTCCAGGTTTCGATTTGTTCCGGGTAAAGGCCATTCCTACGGCAATATTCACTAAGTTCCGCCTCCGTCATCGGGGCGGTTTCCAGAACAATGCGGAACTTCTCTTCGCTACTCCACTTGTCTGGATGAGCTGAATTCGATGGCAAAACGGCACCTCGTCCTCTGGCGGCTTTACGCCAATTGTACAAGGTTGCGGTACTGATGCCTTCCTGGCTGGCCAACTCGGCAACAGTCAGACTGTGAGGTGGGGCCATCTTCTGGAGAATGGCTTCTTTACGTTCCGGTGAATAATGGGGCATGGTTGTCCTCTGAAATATTCAGGCGACAACTACGCTGACACATAGGGTTTTGGAGCCATGGGTTGCCGGCCTCAGTCTTCAGCAGCCGTATCGATGGCGTGATGACATATAGACTAATGCCCAAGTGTAGCGTTTATCTTCACTGTTTATAACTTTTAGTCATTGGTATCGACCATCAGTGTAGTCATGTCCGCCGGCCCCCGTTGTGGCCATCTTGTGCTTGCGTTAGTCACCGATAATGTCGCCTGCGTATTAGCTCAGCGCCATCAGCTTCGGTAGTCCCTTCAGCAAGGTGGGCCACCATTTGTCAGCGGCGTCACCGAGGTGAACGGTGATACGCCTTGCGTGCAGTGACAGCGTGGCGGCAACCTTGAGCACCTGTTCGCGCATTCGGCTCAGGCTCCAGCCTTGGCGGGTTTGTAGCACCAGAAGACAGCGCAAGCCATGCAGGATCTGGTAGGCGTAGAGGCTCAGTAGCAGACTCACTTCGTTTCGGGCCATCACGTTTTGAACGGTGGAGGCGCCCCGATCCGTCGAGGAGATATGCACGTCGAGTGCTGATTTCAACTCGCCCATGTGGGCTTCGGCACTGCCGCACTTACGGTAGAGCGCCAGGACTTTTTCTGGCTGCCAGTGGAACTTGCTGAGGTTGGTGACCAGGAAGAAGGCATGCAGCAACCCTGCCAAAGGACGGTTTCAGCGAGGTTTGAAACGCATTGCGTGGTGGTGTCGCAGAAATTGGCACTTGCCTCTCTTGGAGCAACATAAGATGTTGAGACGCAAGGTTCGGGAGCACTTCGCTTACTACGGAATACGCGGGAACATGAAAGCCCTGCAGGTATTTCGTTATCGGGTGGAGCGCACTTGGATTAAGTGGTTGAGTCGTCGATCCCAGAAAGCACAGATCACCTGGGATCGAGGTCACCAACTACTGCAGCGTCTGCCTCTTCCGATGCCAAAAATCGTGCAGTCTTGCTTATCCTTCAGCGAAACTGATGGTTGAGGAGCCGGATGCGTCAATTGCGCACGTCCGGATCTGAGGGGGCCGGGCCGAGCAATCGCCAGGTCTACCCGACTTACATAGCATGGCGACGATTGTTTGAAACGGCGAAGGCAAAAGAGTAAGCGTGGCTAAGAGCGGTGATAGGCGCTGACGGACCAACAACAGATACCAACATAGCCCTTTGATTACAGCTTTGTCTACGTGCTTGTGCTGTGCGCCTTTATGGGATTTGGCGATAATCGCAAGACCATTGTGTTTCGAGATTACAACGATTTGGGTTTGACGATATGTATAGATGCACCCATTTTTTATCGGGCAGTATATGTTTCATAATATGTCCCCCACCGTGAGTGAACACGGTGGGATATGATTCCTTATCTCAAAATTCAGTTGGCGTAATCACGCGAGAACGCCGCCAGTGATGTCTTCAGGTCTTTCTCAGCAATTGCGGCACCAATGCTGCGAAACTTCCAGCTGCTGTTATGACGATACACGCTACCCATGATCATGCTTACTTTGCCCGAGAACGTCGGGTCATTAGCCACGTCAAATTTTGCGAATTCGCTGCCAGTACCGGCTTTACCATTATGGATACGAATGCCTGCAAATGGGATATCACCGAAGTTCTGCTGTGAAAAAGAATTCAAGACCAATGCAAGTGTGGTGACGTCACCCGGCACTTGGTTTAGGTTGATCTTGATCACTTCATTGTCTTGGCCATCATCGCCGCCAGTGTCACCCGTGCGATCGTCGCCGCTGTGGTGAATAGAACCACACTTTGATTTTAGCTGACGAAACCATACCGTATCGACCAAATTACCCTGGGCATCAAACATGCCAACTGAGGCATCCAGGTCAACGGCGACGTGCTTTTTACCACCGAATAAGCCTCTCTTTTCGATGGCGCCCCAGTTTACGCCGATTTCGATGTAATCCAGGCTGCCACCGCCTTCTTTTTCAAGACTGATACGTTGGCCTTTGGCGAGGCTAATAGACATATTGAATACTCCATAAGTTGCGTAAATGCCGGTTGCCGGCGGGGTTAGCTAAAGGGCCACCGCTTATCGGTGCTCCTCTAAATGGATTAGCCGAACAAGCTACCCAAAAAGCCTTTCTTTTTCGCGGAGGTGACGTTTTCAAAGCGATAGGGAATGCGGAATTTCTTGTTGTATGGCTCTGACTCACTGGCCTGTGGTCCTTTAAATACCGCGGGGCCCACGATGTCGACATCAATGGCAGAGTCCCGCCAGAAGATCCAAGCGGTTTCTTCCTGACCAGGCGCTGAGGTTTTGCCAGAGGGCGCCAGGATCACTTCTTTTTCCGTGACGATCGCGTACCCAATGATGTAGGTGTAAATGGTGGGGTTACCGGCATCTGGTGCCTGGTTGAAGTCGAAGCTGCAAGTAACCTCGTCGTTGCCATAGGACATTTTCATTACTGGTCGCAGTGACGCCACCGACACCGCGCCATTACCCAGGGCAGAATAGACACTAAAACATAGCGCTACCGGCCCTCCGGCGCGCTTTGCGATGTCACGTGCTACGGTAATGACCTCTTCACCTGGCGCATCGAAGCTGGCGCTCTTTACATCGCCGTGATGGTGGGCAAAGGGCATCTCCTGCAATGCCCCTCGGTACTCCCCGTCAATCAGGTACATTTTGCCGTTCGGAGCCAGAAGCGAGCAGCGTAGGTCCAAGTCGTCATTCCCATCATCACCGTCACCGTTGTCTACCCACTGGGCCCGCACAATAATATCGGAGCTACCTTTGGCAAGGCTGATAGTGGCAGTCTGGTCTGCTTTGGTCAGATTAATCATGGTGGATCTCGCTGGCTTGAGAATTAAACCCGGATTTGCAATGCGGCTACCCGCTTTGCCCAATTGGTGTGGCACGTCGCTTCTAGCATCTGGCCACTGTCTTTAAATACCGCTTCCGAACTGCTGAGCAAGGCATGGGCCTGAGGCTGCTGGCGGGCCATGGCTTGAGTAAAATGTTCTTCAATCAGAGCAACTTGCGCAGGGTGAACGCAGGTCTTGGCATAAAACCCCCAAGCGATGTCTAGGGCGACTTCTCGAGATAGGGTGTCGGGTTCTCCTATCAGGTCACACACGGGGGCTGACAGCTCAAAGCCGGCGGGCCTGAACACAGTAATGAGCCGCTCCATAGTTGACCGCAAGGGTGTATCGTAGAAAGTTTGTCCCGGCTGTCGTTTTAGACCTATGGCACCTAATAGATCATTGGCGCCAATACGCAGGGCGATGACCGGGTTACATAGGTCTTGTACCGCGTCAAGTGTGGCGATCGCGCCGTCTTCACGAAACAACACAGGGGTTTCGAGCGTTGGCATGATGGCAAGCGTCTTATTACCATCCAGCACGTCGCGCCATGCGGGCATCGTTTTGTGGTCAAACTTTGGAATCACTATCCCATCGAGGCGCGCCACTGCGTCAGGCGACTCCAATAACTGGCGCAGCACAAAGGGATTACGCGGCCTAACAAAACGCAGAAAAGGCACGCTTTTAGGTGCGGCCTTTAGCGCTTTAATTAGTCGTTGCACTGCCCAGGCGACAGCATCGGGCACCACTGCATCTTCAGTACACAGAATGATTGAGCGCGCATCATTGCAGCCATCCACTAGAATCTGATCCAGTGTTTTGTGAGTGGCTGGCACATAAAGTGAGGCACCTAGCTGGCCATAACGGGGTGTCACCATTAGATAGTCTCCTGCCGGGCAACCGCTTTGATCAATGAACAGGCGTGGAAGGGCATATCAGCGCATACGTCAACCGGCACGCCTTTTTCCTCAGCCAGCAGCATAAGATGCTCTACATCCGGGTGAGCAGTATCACGCACCATCAGCAGCGCCGGCACGCGGCGTAGCATGACGCGTGTGGCCTCAGCAATGCCCGGTTTGATATAGTTAATGTCATCGACGCTATAATCGCGCTGGATCTTTGCGAGCATTTCTTGCATCAGGAAGCGCTGGCACGTGAGATCACTCTCAGTGGGTAGATTGGCGCCGTCAAAAGGTTGCGATAAATGGTTTGCAACACGGTCTATGAATGCCTGAGATTGGTCATATGGCGCTAAGTCGGTATACAGGACACAGCCATGAAAAGCGCCCTCTGGCACTTGATGGTTGAGTACCGAACGCGATACAAGTCCTGACACGGTAGCGTTGAGAATGCCAGAAGGGATGGCATAGTCCTCACAGGTGGCCGCATAATCGGCGGTACCGCCAATGTCAGAAATGACTGCCAACCGGGTAGGGATGAAACTCTTACCTTTGGTACGCCGTGCCGTGTTGTAACGCGACATGTCGGAGCGCAATTCACGGGTAATCACGCCTTTTGCGGTCCAAGCATCAACAAATACTATCCGCTTAGCATCAACGCCTACGTGATCCAGCAGATAATCCAGCGCTGAGGTATCGATGCCACGGTCACGAATAACGGAGACGCTGTAGTGCTGGCAGGCTTGATTTTCATAATCCACTAAGGCGCGTCGAAGTAGCGCGCCAGCCGGGGTGCCGGCGCGTACCAAGCTAACCAGCGTAATGGGTGTAGCGCTATTTCCCAGGTCGGTCACCAGTTGATTAGCGAGCTGGCGGACTTCGCGGGCTAGCCTCGGGGCGTAGCGTTCGCAAAGTGTCTCAAACAGCGCCAAGTATCGTGTGCTAGGAGCTTCCTCACGATGAATCATTTCACTATAGTGGGCTTGGTCTGTTTGAATGCGGTGCTCTTTCTCTTCAATCGAAAGGTATTCAGGCTCTATCGGTGTGAGAAGAAACTGGCAGTCATCCGGCTGGTAAGAACCGTTAAAGGGAGCAAGTGGGGCCATTACGGTCATTGGGCGAGTTCCTTTACAGCGTTCCAAACTTGGCTACCAGTGGGCATCATGGCCATATCGCTATGTGTCATGAACGGGAGATCCGATAGGCTGTCGCCAATCGCGATGATGGTGTCTTCTGGCTGACGGTACAGCTCCTCTTCGAGAAGAAAGCGACACGCCTCTGATTTGCTGGTGTAGGAGGGGCGTAGTGCGGCATTTCGGGTGTTGGCATGAAGCGATAGCCCATGGGCTTGGGCAACCTGCGATAGAAGCGTGTGAGCCACTTCAGGCAGCTCTCCCGTTGCTTTGATCGACAAATAAACAGGCACTGACAAGTCTTCTAGTTGGCGCAACGTAAACTGCAGGTGCGGGACTTCACGCTGCAGCGCCTCGCTAAGGTCAGCGTAGGCCCGACCAATGGCTAGGTATGCTTCATCCAAGTGCGGCGCCAGGCGGGTTTGCCATGCCGGCAATACGTGGCCTTCCGATATAACTAGCGCGCCATGGCTGACCACGGCATAGTTTCTTGGGAAGGACAACGCTACACGGTCCAGTGCATAGCTGGTTCTTCCTGTCACCGGAATAATGAAGTCGGCCGCACCACTGAGCAGTTCCCACAGCGTGCGTTGCTGGTGAGTCTGAAACGAAAGTGGAGCGCCGTTACCATCGACGGCCGCGAGTTGTACCCGTTCAGCATCAATAGGCAATGATCGTTCACTGGCAAACAGTGTATCGTCGAGATCTGTCAGAAGGATCAGTCGGCCCGGGCTCATGCCACTTGCTCCTGTTGGTCGTTAGCCTGTAGGCGGTGGGCGGTCTCAAGCGCTTGGCTTAAATGTGGCAGACCGATGCCATCAAAGGCCAGCGGCTCACGCTGTAGCGGTGCGTTGTAAAGGAAGTGGGTTTTATTGCTATCGCCAGGAGCGGGGTGCTCTAGCCGATTCGCTACTTCATCACCCAAGGCAATGGGTGAGCGTGTAGAGCTCTGAAACAGCACATCCATCCCAGTCGTTTCTAAAGCCAGCGCAACACAGAAGGGGATATCTAAGAATTCGCCCATGCCGTACACCACATAGGGTTTACTGATATGAAGTTTCCGCGGGAAAAATTCGTCTTCCAGTAATGCTTTGTAGGTACTAAACATCATGCCGTAAAGCCCTTGTCTCTCCAGTGGCAGCGGCGCTGACTGTGTGGAAAGTGCATCGCAGAAATCGACATCGACATTATCGGGTAGGGTGGCCCGATACTCTGGGTTGGCAGCGAAGGAAAAGGTTCCCGCCATCAGCTGTACGAAGTTGACCTCAATGCCCTGAGGTAATAGTGACAGGAATTTTACCCGTGCTTCATCGTCTAGCCAGCTCACGATTGACACAATGTGCAAACGCTTAACCCGTGAAAGCTCGGGTTGCTCCATAAGTGCATGGGCCAACTGCGCTAAGGTGCGTCCCGTGGATATTTCATCGTCGACAAGTACGAGATCTTCGGTTGATTTTACGGCCTGCAACGCTTCGCCCTGCAGACGGGCCATATGCATCGTATCAGCGTGGGAGTGTGCCTCGCGGATGCGTATCCAGGGTTCTGGCACCAGGAAGCGCGTGGTGTGATGAAAAACGCTATGTTTATGCAGTCGTCCCAGATGGCGGGCAACCCCTGCGCCTAAGCCAACAGCCGTTTCAGCCATGCCCACCACATACGCGGTACTCCCATGCAGCTGGATGGCTTGGGCTAACTCGGCGTGTATCGCTTCCATTTTAGAAGGCCGCACCGGAATATGCTTGCCAAGTACGCGGGAGACGAACAGGTAGCCGCGTCGCGGATTGAGACGAGACGCAAAAGCGATTAATTCGTCAAGGCGGTGGCCATTTTCGGTCATTGTCATCGTTAGCCGACCGGCCTGGATGTCTTTAATCAGACTCTGCGTGCTCATAGAACATATTCCAATCAGTATAAAAGGCCCTGACCCTCCCCCCTTTCCGCACCATAAGCAGCTTTTCAGAGCAAACAGCGCCCAACAACGGTAGTCAGTGTCATGTAATGGTCAGGGTAGGGTAGGGTGGGTTGATTTAGGTGAGTGGGAGCCGCCGCTCCCACTCGTACTCCAGCTTAAGAGGCGTTTAAGCCATACTTGGAGGCGAGGTCGCCCAAGCCACCGCCAAAGCCTTGACCAATAGCGCGGAACTTCCATTCGCCGTTGTTACGGTAGAGTTCGCAGAAAATCATGGCATCTTCAATCGAATAATCTTCTGACAGGTCGTAACGAACGACTTCTTGGTTGTTGTCTTCGTTGATAACGCGAGCGAAAGCGTTCTCAACTTGGCCGAAGTTTTGGCCGCGGTTAGCTGAGTCATGGATGGTGACGGTAACAGCAATTTTATCGACGTCCGCGGGTACCTTGGACAGGTCGACCTTGATGACTTCATCATCGCCCTCGCCTTCACCAGTGAGGTTATCACCCATGTGCTCAACCGAACCTTCCGTAGACTTCAGGTTGTTGTAGAAAATGAAGTCTTTATCACTGCGGCATTTGCCTTCGCTATTGACCAGGAAAACGCTGGCGTCTAGGTCAAAATCATGACCGGTGGTCACACGAGCATCCCAGCCCAAACCAATACGAATCTGCTTGATACCCGGGGACTCTTTACTCAGCGAAATGTTGCCGCCTTTGGAAAGAGAAATAGACATATGCTGACACCTCATCGTTAGTTAATAGATTGAAAGTGGCCAAGTTATAGCTTGGCCATAAAAAGGCCTTACTGTAGGCCGTAACCGGTTAGGAATGCTGCCAAGCCGCCCGCAAAGCCATCGCCTTTAGCTGCAAAGCGCCATTCGCCGTCTTTCTTGTAAAGCTCACCGAAGATCACTGCCGTTTCGGTGGAGTAGTCCTCTGAAAGGTCATAGCGTGCAACAGGATCGGTGCTGCCATCTTTTAAGATGCGTACGAAGGCATTGTTGACCATGCCAAAATTCTGTCCACGCGCCTCAGCGTCGTGAATGGTGACGACCAGGACAACTTTTGCTACATCGGGATTCAGCTTTTCAAGGTCAACGGTAATGGTTTCGTCGTCGCCTTCGCCTTCTCCAGTAAGATTGTCACCAGATGACACGACACCACCACACGGTGAGGATAGCTGGCTATAGAACACCAAGGCACCGGCTTCACCGACAGGCTTGTCATTAGCATCCAGCAACAGAGCAGACGCGTCTAGATCGAAGTCTGCACCATCAGTAATACGGGTATCCCAGCCCATGCCGAGGGTGAATTTTGTGGCTCCTGGGGCTTCCTTAGATAGGTTAATACGGCTACCTTTGCTCAGGTCGATCATGCAACTCTCCTTATTACGTCATATTGGTTAGTGCCCGGTAATAGGCACTGGCAAATGTCCTTGAGACGCTTGCCAGTATCTCCTCAGTGGGAGGCCTAGACGACTCGACTTTCATCTTGTATCCATAGAAAAACTGCAGCACTTTGAATCACCCGGTAGAAGCAGGAGGGCCTGTTTTAGAACGCTTCCCGCTTTACGACCAACGTGAAGCAAAGCATGGGATATCGACAGCTGACCCAACGATAACAGATGCACGCTTGGATTAGGGTAGGTATGAGCCAGCGACAGGTCGCCAGAAAACCTGACATCCATAACAAGATTATAAGCCGTAAGTTGATGACAATCGGCAATTCACGTTAAATTGAATTTTGAAACCCCTAAGGCATCATAAGGTGTAAGGTATTCTTAGTACACCCCTATCAATAGGATGAATAGAGGTGTGAATAAATTTGTGAGCAGCTAGGGTAGTTCAGTAACTCAATATGAATAAAAAAATAAAATTAATCAATCACCTGGCGACATTCAATAAAACGATTATCGATGCTTTAAGGGAAGAATAATTGATGGGTACCAAACTGATTGCAGGGCAGAATGCCAAACTCAATGACTCACAGCTCACGTTCAGTCTCGCCGTGGGAAACGACCAAGGGGCTGGCCTAGACGCCTCAGTCATTCTACTGGCTAACACAGGTAAGGTGTCGAGCGATGATGACTTCATCTTCTTCAACCAACCCAAGCATCCCTCAGGTGCCGTAGAACAAACAGATGGATCGACATTTTCGGTAGATCTGAGCAAGGTGCCTGGACACCTTGAGCGCATAGCCTTCGTCCTCACCGTTGATCCTGGGCTATTCGCGCTGTCCAGCGGCTACCGTTTTGACCTTAAGGGTGCCGGTGAAAATTTTGAATTTAGTGGGCAAGGCACTGGGCGCCAGGAAAAGTCGCTCATCGTGTGCGAGTTGTACCGCCGCAACGGCGATTGGAAAGTGAAAGTGGTTGACCAGGGCTTTGCCGGTGGCATGGCGCCGCTTGCCGAGCATTTTGGCGTCGATGTCGACAGTGATTCCAAGCCAGCGCACACGCCAACACCGTCCCCGGCGCCAATCTCTCCTAAGCCCCAAGATAAGCCTTCGATTAATCTCAGCAAGATCACCCTTGATAAAAAGGGCGATACGATTTCGCTTGAGAAAAAATCAGCTACCTTCGGCAAAATCCATGTGAACCTCAACTGGGATCAAACTGCGGGAGCGGGTGCCAGTAAAAAAGGTCTATTCGGGTCGTTACTGGGCGGCAGCCAGGGTGGAATCGATCTTGATCTTGGCTGTATGTTCGAATTTAAAGACGGCAGCAAAGGGATTGTTCAAGCCCTAGGGAATAGCTTTGGCAGCCTGGAAAGACCGCCCTATATCTTTCTCGATGGTGACGATCGAACGGGGTCAGTGAACCAAGGCGAAAATCTGTACTTGAACGGCAAGCACTGGGGTGACATCAAGCGTGTGATGGTCTTTGCCTTCATTTATGAAGGTGTTGCGAACTGGGCACAGACCAATGGTCGCGTATCGATCAAAGCCCCCGACCAGCCAGAGATCGAAATCCGCATGGACGCCAGCGGGAAAAACGAGAATTTCTGTGTGATTGCGATGCTGGAGAATCAAAACGGTGCCCTGAATATTTCTAAAGAGGTGAACTACTTCGGCAGTCACAAGCCAGCGGATAACCATTATGGTTTTGGCTTCCAGTGGAAAGCCGGCACTAAGTAACGACATAACGTTGCTTACTCCTACTGTGCAGTGCCGTTCTGCTATGGTACTGCTTCTCAATATGCTTGATAAATGCATTGAGGAAACCATGCGCCGACTCCCCGTATACCTGGTGCTTGATAAGTCCTATTCCATGGCTGGTGAACCGATTAATGCGGTGAACCAGGGCTTGCAGGCCTTAGTCGACATGCTGCGCCAAGATCCTTTCGCGCTTGAAACCGTTTATCTGTCAGTGATCGAATTTAGTTCAGAAGCCCGCCACACTGTGCCCTTGTGCGACCTGATGACCTTCCAGCCTCCGACGCTGAAGCCTGATGGTATGACGGCATTGGGCGCGGCACTCAAACTTACCGCTGAACGTATCCATGAGGAAGTTCAGTCTTCCTCCAGCAGCTCGAAGGGTGATTGGCGTCCTTTGGTGTTTGTCTTCACTGATGGTGTGGCCAACGACGACTTAGACACTGGCATCCAGGCTATGAAGAGTGTCAGTGTGGCTAAGTTGGTCGGGTGTGCTGCTGGCGCCGACGTCGACACGGGCGATCTGCAGCGCTTTGCCACCGACATTGTTCGGTTGAACGGTAACGACGCCGAATCTATCCGTGCCTTTTTTGCTTGGGTCTCAGCCAGTGTGTCAATGACTAGCCAATCCGTTGAGTCTGGTGGCAGCGATGGCAGTGCTGAGCTGCCGCCCCCGCCAAACGAAATCCGAGTCATCAATCTGAGCAAAAACTGAGCTAGGAGCTACCATGGATCGTCGTTTACCTATCTATTTACTCATCGACTCGTCGGGTTCAATGCGCGGCGAGCCCATTCAGTCGGTCAATGTGGGCTTGGCTGCCATGTTATCGGCGCTGCGCCAGGACCCTTACGCTCTCGAAACCGTTTACCTATCAATCATCACTTTTGATCACGAAGTGAAAGAGCTGCTCCCCCTGCAAGCCTTAGAAAGCGCCCAGGTGAATGACATTGAGCTGCCGCGCTCCGGTGCAACGCACATGGGCGAAGGCCTCAATATGGTTTGTGACTGCGTAGAGCGGGATATTCTAACGTCTACGTCCGATCAGAAGGGCGACTTCCGGCCCATGTTGTTCGTGATGACCGATGGATCACCCTCTGATCTGATGGAGTTTGAAGCGGCGGTGCAGCGTATCAAAGGTATGAGGTTTTCTGAGATTATCGCGTGCGCGGCAGGCCCCAAGGCTAAACAAGAGCACCTAAAAAAGTTCGCGACTAAAACGGTCAGTCTTGAACACATGGACAGCGCTGGCTTTGCGAATTACTTCCAATGGGTGTCAGCGTCTATTGCGGCTAGCGCCAGCGGCCAACACAACGGGGCAGATGACGATATCACGCTGCCACCACCCCCCGATGAAGTCCAGGTTGTCCTGTAACCGAGGTATTAATGAGACGCTTACCCATTTTCTTTGTACTCGATGTATCAGAATCCATGGCTGGAGAGCCCCATGCGCAACTGCAGCGGGCGGTGGAGTCTATCGTTGAGCAGCTTCGCCAGGATCCAAGCGCTCTGGAGACCGTGCATATTTCAGTGATCGCCTTTGCCGGGCAGGTGGGTACCGTGGTGCCTATGGTGGATCTTATGGGGTTCTATCCCCCGCGTTTACCTCTTGGCGGCGGGACGGCCCTAGGGGAAGCCTTGGATGAACTGATGACCCGTATTGAAGTGGACGTAAAAAAAACCACGCCCAACCAGCGGGGAGACTGGGAGCCTGTCATCTATCTATTGACCGATGGGCGCCCCACTGATCGCACCGATGCCGCTATCAAACGCTGGCGCCAGCACTATGCCAGCCGTGCCCATTTAATTGCGGTCACCCTTGGGGGGGCTGCTGATACACAAGTGCTCAAGCAACTGACCGATGACGTGGTTTCGCTAGATAACGGTACCGGTGAAGATTTGAGTCGCTTTGCCCGCTGGGTCTCTGCGTCCGTCGCCGCGCAGAGCCAAGCGCTGGATGTGGGCAAAAACGCGCCAGGGATCTCACTCTCCAAAGCGAGTGATGTGGGCATAAGCTTGGTAAAAGATAGTGACACGGCGCCGGTCGATGATCAGGTCGTGGTATTTACCGGACGCTGCCATCGCCAGAAGAAACCGTACTTACTTAAATACAACGCCGTTCCGGTACCAGGTAGTTTTGGGGTTCCAGCCGCCCGCGGTATTTATGGGCTTGAAGGTGTTTATCCACTTAGCGAAGAGTATTTTGAGTGGTCCTCAGAGGGCAGCACTAACGCAACTGTCAGCAGCGACCAACTAGAAGGGGTGCCGCCGTGCCCACACTGCGGCGCGGTCACCACGTTTGCATTATGCGGCTGCGGCAAACTGATGTGTTGTAACGGCCCCGGCAAGCAAGTGTGCCCTTGGTGTGACGCTAACGTAGCGTTTGGTCAAGGTGGCGGCGGGGGTGGCTTTGATGTGGGCAGGGGGCAAGGGTGAAGGAATCACAAGACTATTATCGTCGAGTCATTAACAGTTTATTTGAAAAGCCTGGGCAACGACTTCCCGATCAATTGATTGATAAAGTGATGCAGGAGACAAATGGCCCCGCTTTAATTGATGATTTTCGCGAGCGGTTTAAAATAACCATGGCAGAGCACTTTAAACAAGCAAAAGAGAACGGCACGAAAGCAAATCAAGCGGGTTCCGCCTTTACGCCAGGCATCCCCATCAGCGATAGCGAGAAACGCGCAGTGTCCGAAAAGAACAATGCTAATTCCGATAATGCACCCCAAAACCGGGCTGCGGGTGCGCCCCTAAAGCCTGGTGATATTCCCTCTTCGACTCCTAAAGATGCGCTTAAACCAGTGGTGGCGTCTCGTACTGAAAGTCTTCCCAATGGTCGTTCGGGGCAACCCTATGACGTTTGCCTTGATGATTTGCTTGAGAATTTGCCTGCGAAACTGCAGCTTGAAACTGACGGGGGAAGTGGACTGTCATTAACCAAAGATCGCCGTTTACAAGGAACACCGACTGCCCAGGGTACTCACCAGCTGGAAGTCCATGGACTTAATGAGCAGGGCGAGACGACATTGCATGCCACACTTAAGCTGGCGCTGATCCCTAGTTCCCGCGACTTATGGAAAGACCTGCCGTCTGATCGCAATGCTCTCTATGCCAAGCCTGATGAAGACGTTGAACGTTTAAGTGGTGATGATGGGTGGCACATGGTCATGGGATCACAGCGCGGCCGCTCTCATGCCCATCGGGGTGGTCAGCGTGATGATCATGGTACTATCGCACGGGCAACGACAGGCTGGAATATGTTGATCGTGGGGGATGGCGCAGGCTCCTGTGAGTACGCTCGTCAAGGGAGCTTGTTAGCAACGACTGTGGCCCGTGATGAGCTGTTGAAGTCATTGTCGGCGAGCGAGGGGGCAGCGTTAGAAGCTGCAGCGCTTTCGTGGTGGAAAGATGGTGATCGTTCCCGAATGTCTCAGGAATTACTTTTACCGCTGCAGCAGACGATGATTACCGCGGTGCATGCGGGCCATCGAGCGATTGCTGAAGAAGCCAAAGTCTCGGGGCACCCAGTGAAAGCTTTTTCGACAACTTTATTACTCGCGTTGCATAAAAAGACGCCTGACGGCCACATCGTGGTGTCGTTTGGGATTGGCGACGGCGCGGTTGCGGCTCTTTACGAGGGTCGACAAGCCCAGATGCTTAATACAGCTGATTCAGGCCAGCATGCCGGGCAAACCCGTTTTCTTGACGCACCACTTTTTCAAGAAAGCGAGGGACTGTACCAACGGGTGAAAATCAACGTTTTCTCTGCATTGGATGCCATTATAGTGGCCACCGATGGCGTGACGGATCCAAAATTCAGCTCTGATAACGATATGCACGACGGCGAAAGCTGGTGGGCGCTTTACGATGAACTGGCGCCAGCTCTTTTCACACCCGCAGAAGAGGGTAAGCGTGACCCGATACAGGAGTACTTGAGCTTTTTTGTTGAACGCCACCACGACGACCGTACGTTGGCAGTGCTTTATCGTGACAGTGTCGCTTCATCGGATATCCGCGACTTGGGGTTCACTGCATGAGCGCACCCATCATTACGTTGACAGCCTCCAACGGTGAGCAAGTCCAATTTCGTGACAAAATCATCGCAACGGGAGGTATGAAAGATGTCTACGCCAGCCCAGACAAACGCTATGTGGTTGCCTTTTACCGCGCGCAGCTAGATGACGCAGCCCGACAGCGCCTAGAGATGATTACCGGCGCTTACCGTGAGCGCATCTTTGACAATGAGCAGGGCGCTTATTGGGATCAACTGTACTGTTGGCCCACGGCAACGGTGGAGCATAATGGTCGTACCGGGGTAGTGGCACCGTTCTATCGTGACCATTTCTTTTTTGAGCATGGTTCGTTCAACAACGATATGCTTAAGATTCAGGGCAAGGATAAAGAAGGCAAGTGGTTTGCGTCGCCCAACAACCAATTCAAGTTTTTGGACGAACGAGAACGTGGCAACTGGCTTAATTACCTTCAGCTTTGCTTGCGGTTGTCTCGCGCCGTTCGACGGCTACACGCGGCAGGGCTCGCTCATAGTGATTTGAGCTACAAGAATGTGTTGTTAGCACCGACGACCGGCAACGTCTGTATTATCGATATGGATGGCCTGGTCGTGCCCGACCGGTTCCCACCAGAGGTAGTGGGCACCCCCGATTTTATTGCTCCTGAATGCGTCGCAACGAGCCACCTGCCTAAGACTGACCCACAACGAGTATTACCCAGCATTTTCACCGATAGGCACGCGCTCGCCGTTATGGTCTATTCGTTGCTGCTATTACGACATCCCCTGCGTGGACAAAAAGTGCATGCCGATGACCCAAGCGAGGATGAGCGTCTGACGATGGGCGAGCAGGCGCTGTTCGTGGAGCATCCCAGCGACAAGCGCAATCGGCTTAGCCCATCAGAATCAACGAAGCCGACTGAACTGCCATGGAAAGATCCTCAAAAGCTTCCCTACACCGTAACCGGTCCCTATCTAACTGCGTTGTTTGATCGTGCATTTATCGACGGGCTGCATGACCCTAGTAGTCGTCCCAGCGCGGATGAATGGGAGGTTGCGCTGGTTAAGACGGTAGACCTGATTCAGCCCTGCCAGAATAGCGCCTGCCAACAAGCCTGGTTTGTCTTTGATAACACCACGGTACCTCGCTGCCCCTTCTGCCAAACTCGATACCAGGGAAAGCTGCCGGTGATTAACCTCTATTCCTTGCGAGGAGATCGTTATCGGCCGGACAATCACCGCTTGATGGTGTATTCAAACCAGAGTGTTTTCCCTTGGCACGTCGATCGCACAATTATGCCTAACGAACGGCTTGGCGATGAGCATAAATCGCGTGTGGGCTACTTCGTGCAGCACCAGCAGCGGTGGTTTTTAGTTAACGAAAACATGCCTGATTTAAAGAATGCCACTACAGGAGATGCTGTGCCAATCGGTGGCAAGGTTGAGCTGGAGGACGGTCTCCAGCTGCTAACTGGCAAGTCACATGGTAGCCGGTTGTTCTATCTGCAGATGGTGTAGAAGTGCGCCTCTGGACTATCGGTATTTGTGGGCTTTCATGCTCATTTAGATAAAACCATTGTAACTATTCAGCAGATTCCAGGCTGCACTCGCCAACCTGTTGTTTCCTCTGGAATAGTAACGCCATTCAGCAACTGCCTCATCAGGTAACATGACCATCAGCGATATCAACGTCGACGAAGCCCTGGAACGGGTCAGGCAGCAGCTCAAGGAGACGACACGGTCTCGCCTTCGCTGCGTACTGCCATCGACGTGTTGATGCTGCTGGTCAAGCTGATGGCGGACCGGTTGGCGACTAGTAGCCGCAACAGAAGCAAGCCACCCTCGCAGGATCCCAACCGCCAGCGCCGTTCACAGGCTATCGGAGAGCGAAAGCCCGCCGGTAGCCTGGGCATGAAGGGACGACATTGGTGCCCGTCGATGATCCCGACGAGGTCGTGACGCTGTCTGTCGACCGTCGAACGCTGCCAAGGGGCGTACCTATCGCCCGGTCGGCATCGAGAAGTGTCAAGTCAAGGACATTCTCATCCAGTCGATGGTCACCGAGTATCGGGCCGAGGTGCTGAAAGATGATCTCGGGCGGCGCCATGTGGCCCCGTTCCCCGACGGGGTGAAGCGCCCGATCCAGTACGGTCCGCGGCTCATGTCGTCTATCTCTCGCAGTACCAGCTGCTGCCCTATGCCCGAATCCAGGCACTGCTGGCCTCGTAGTGCGGTCTCTCGCTGAGCACCGCCACCTTGTTTGCCTTCAATCAGGAGGCTTATCAGCGGGCCGAGCCTTTCGCCGAGTGGTTGATCCCGGCACTGAGGCAAGCGGCGACAGTTCATGCTGACGAGACAGGTATTCAAGTTGGCGGCAAGCGCTACTGGCTATACAGCGCCTCTAATCAGGCCCTGACCTGGTTGGCGCCGCATGCCAAACGGGGTCAGGAAGCCATGGATGCCATTGGCGTACTGCCTTGAAAGACCTTGTCTACCAAGCGCAGCGCATCTGGAGCAAGTGGTTGAGGCGTCGCTCTCAGAGAGGATATTTCTCCTGGACGAAGGCCAATCTACTGCTGAAGCGCCTACCGCTGCCGAAGGCGAGGATCATCCATTGGCTAGTCTTTCAGTGAAACTGATGATTGAAGAGCCGGATGCGTCAATCGCGCACGTCCGGATCTGAGGGGGCCGGGTCGAGCAATCGCCCGGTCTACCCGACCGTTTTATAAACATCAGGTTAAAGACTGTACTTATCACCTTGATAATTTTTTGAGGGGATTACTCACCAGAAGCAGGCCTCATCTCCGGTTCAATGGTCTTGCACTCAGATCACACTACCCTTGGTAAGCAATCGTACAATCTGAGTGCCTTGTTTGTGAAAGCTGTCGATTCGGTAAATCAGAGAGTATTAGCCAGGAAGCTGTCTACCACCGTGTACTGCGCAATGATGAAGGCGATATAGCACGCTGCCATTATCACGCCTGCTATGCGACCGATCTTGCCCACTAAGAGCAGAAAAACCGCAAAGATGAGTGTTACCAGCACGACCGCGTAGATGTCGAAAGATGCAAAACGTGGATCGATCAACAAAGGCTTGGCGACGGCAGAAATTGCCAAGACAGAGAGAATATTAAAGATATTGCTGCCAATGATACCTCCTACGATCATATCGTTCTGGCCCTTACGAGCAGCAGCTACGCAGGCTGTCAACTCAGGCAGCGAGGTACCAAAGGCGATAAGTGTCATACCGATCACGGCTTCGGGCACGCCGAGTGCAACACCTCCAGCAACCGCTCCCTGAACCAGAATCTCGGACCCAATCAGCAGAGTTAAGATGCCGACTAGCAGCATAAGTCCCGGAAAACGGCTGCCGGCATCATGCTCTTCCACTTCGTCTACGTCGAGCTTGCTAGCCTTGTACTGGTAGAGCACGTAGCCGGCAAGCGCGATGACCATCACCAGACCTCCCCATGCTGGCAGGATGCCGGCGACTACCGCCGCCGCCATACCGGCTGTAGCGACCAGCATTACGACCGTATCTAGAACTACATCGGCGCGGCTGAAGACGACAGGTGCAATCAGGGCCGACACCCCAATTACCATGAAGACGTTGGCAATATTTGAGCCAATCACGTTGCCGACCGAAACTCCGGGAAAACCAGATAGGTTGGCGTTGACAGAGGTGAAAAGTTCCGGTGCTGAAGTGCCGAACGCTAAAACGGTGGCGGCAATGAAAAGCTTTGATAATCCTGACCGTCCGGCGACCGTCACGGCGTTATCGACCGTCCAATCTCCTCCCTTGATCAACATCCAAATGCCAAACGCGATTGCGCCGAATGCAATCAGAGAAAGTTGGTAAGTACTGAGGTCGTGCATGTTTTTCTTGCTCCTGAAAAAAATAAAAAAGGCGGAAAGAGGAGACGGTTTGTGTTGATGAAGGGGTTAGTTATAGATCGAATTCTTCAGGCTTGAGGCCAAGCTCCCTTGTGATATCTCGCACCATGGCTTTCTCGTTGTCATCGAAATCCCCATCGGCCGCACCGATGGCGCACACGACACGAACAATGACCCGGGCTTGATCCTCCTTGCCGCGTACCTTTCCGACAGTCTGCAGAGCATTTGCCTTTCCGATTTCATGATCAAATTCGAAATCGCCAACGGCTTTATTAAACACCTCAATCACCTGTCGGATATCGAAATGCTTCAGCTCGTCCGAGCGCTCTAAAAACGCTGCCATTTTTTGTTTTTCTGAGGCATCGACTGTGCCGTCAGCCGCGGCTACGAGGGCGCAGCCGGAAACTACTGCTTCCATAAAATCACGGTTCTTGAACTTCGCTACCTCTACTGCCAAGTTTTCACGTGCCTTAGTAATGTTTTCTTTTAGCCAATTAAGTGCCATCTTGCTTCTCCAGTCTGGTAATGAGTCATTAAACCTGAATCCGTGAGACCGGCCCCCGGAAGCACTTCTAACCCACTGACCTGCATGGCAATATAGCCATTATCGCCATTCACCCAGACAGTGCCATGCCCAACATAAAGTTCCGCGCCAGTYGCCGCACCCTCACCAGCCACGCCGGGCTGTCCATCATCGGGCAATGCTTCGAGATCGCTGGCGTCGACAGCATCGACAGCCGCTTCCCCACCACGCTGGGCATGCGCACCAGTGACGTGATCAAGAGCTACCTGGGCCTGCTGTGTCTGGGCATGAGCGACTATGACGCTGTCGAGAACTTCCGCCGCGACAAGCCCTTCCAACAACTGCTGACCCTGCAGAAGGTGCCGAGCGCGGCGACGCTGCGACAGCGGCTGGAAAAACTTGCCGCCAACGACCTGCAGGCGCGCACCGCCACCTGGTCCACGACCCTGCTGTCACTGATCGAAGCACCGATCACCGCCGAGACGACGCACGTCTGCCTGGACATCGACACCTTCGTCATGGACAACAGCAACTCGAAGAAGGAAGGCGTCTCGCGGACCTACCAGAAGGTCGATGGCTACACCCCGATCGCCGCCTATCTGGGCAACGAAGGGTGGTGCCTGGGTCTGGAACTGCGGCCTGGCAAGCAGCACACCATGAAGGAGAGCAACGCCTTCCTGGAGCGGGTACTGCCTCGCGCCCAATGCYTGACCAAGCAACCGATCCTGTTACGCGAGGACAGCGGCTTCGACAGCCAGGCGCACCTGGCGCTTCTCGAACAGCAACGCCAGGTCTTTGCCGACGAGGGGCGCCGGCTCGACTATGTCGTCAAATGGAACCCGCGYGGCTCGGCCACGGCTGATCGAGATACCTGGCTGGCGGTGGCGGCGGACTACTGGGAAGAGCTGCGTCCTGGCAAGCGCCAGGCGCTGTGGMCGCAGACCGTCTCGATCCACGACGACAACAAGACCGAATACGTCGTCCAACGCGTGATGCGCCTGGTAGAGCGCACCGCCGATSGCGATGGCCAGTTGCTGCTCGAACCGGACTATGAGTTGGAAGGCTGGTGGACCAGCCTGGACGAGGCGCCGGAGGCGGTGATCAAACGCTACCAGGCGCATGCCACCCATGAGCAGTTT
>NZ_NBYR01000020.1:0-67486 GCF_002119345.1 Halomonas sp. CSM-2
GTCATGCGCCCGATATCCTGCCCGAAGTCGAGGATGATCTGCCGTGCCTTGTGAATCACGAGAGCTGCGCACCGTGCTACAAGAGYTGGTGCACCGTGCGGCTCTCGTGATTCACAAGGCACGGCAGATCATCCTCGACTTCGGGCAGGATATCGGGCGCATGACGGTGCTCAAGACGCTGCGGAGCCGACTGCGTTATCCACGAGGAACGCCATGCTGACCGTCAATCGGCGACACTCTATCCACAAGCAGTTCCAAGCGACACGCGATCGCCAGATATGTCGTGCCTGGCGGGTGGAAAGGCATGACAAAACGGGCCGTCAGCACCGATCAGCACGGTGGGTTTTGGCAATAACGGGCTTGCGAAAGCCAACTTGCACGGGGCGAATGATCAAAAAGTGCTCGCTGGCGGTGATAGGGAAAGTGTCGGCGCCGGCTTCACGGATTCAGGTACAACCTCCCCTGATCGACTAAAATTGAAAGTGAAATTGACAACTCGCTGCATTGCTCAAGTGCTTAATTATGATCCAGGCGATCAAAGCGAGAATGCATCCGAACCATCGTATCGATAACACACCCCGCCCAAGCCTCTGCACCAGAGTTCCAGCGCGCCCGTTCGCTGGTCATTGCAAGCCGGTAGTTTCTATCATGCCAGAAGTGATTTAGAGACCATCCAATAAGAGCCGGAAGGACCGCAACACCTGAGCCAATAATGATATCTTACATTTCTACCTCATGGGCCCAGAATAGCTGTAATGTCGACGGGCACACCAATTAGCCAACGCATTCAAAGTCTAGGAGTTGACCATTTCGCTGAGACAGATCAAATTCTTTTTTAGTCTCTGGCCAACCCCTTCTAGCAATCAAAAGGTGACATTACTGCGGCTGCTTAGCATATTCCTCCCACAAGTCAGCTACTTTATTTCTCTCCACGTTTTTAGCGATCTTGAAAAGAGCAGCAGATTCAGCTTTCTCTACCGTTTCTAAAAATTTTAGAACGACATGATAGTGGGGGCGGTTCCAGAAATCATGGATAAAAATACGGGCCTTCTCCGGTTCTTTTGAGTATTCCAAAATGTGCTGAATAGCAGCCATTGTACAGGCTACACGGAAACGACCATCAACAAGAATCAAATCAAAAGCTTGTGGATGTTGATGAATAGCCGTGCTGTACGCCGGGAATTTCGATGCTTCCTGCATCGAAACAGGAAAGCCCCACTCCTTGGTAGGACCAACATCGACTGCTTCGATTTGGCATTTTTCGCCCAATTTATTCTTAAGTGCATTGACCCATTTGTCATCGCTTTCCACGCCTTTCACTGTCAACCCTTCAGCAATGGCCCATACGGTTGAGCCGCCCGACCCAAATTCGAAATATTGGTTTGCTTTTTCGAGGCTTATTTTGAAGAGTTTACGCTCCCCTAGAGACATATGTGGAGCGTCAGGCAGAGGAAATTCTTGTGTACTATTTGTTGTTTCATATGGCTCTTCCTTTTCGGACTGTGGGGTCTCCCCTGTTTTCTCTGAATTAAAAACCAACAAACTTTGTTCAGCCAGATACTTTTCCGCTTTATCTTCATTGAAATCCTTCAACAACTTATAAGCCATATCCTTGATGCCATATACCGTATGCAGTAGGAAGGCTAGCTTAGTGCGCTGGTTGTCGCTCAGTTGGGCTTGGCGGTCATGGCTGGGAAGAAATAGCGCATCAGCACTTTGCAGTTCCGTGGCCTGTCGCTTTTCTTCGGGTACTGATTCCGGGAAGTAGCCGACATGTTGCTCGTTATTAAAGCGATAAAAGCGGAAGCCGTTGCGGCTTGCCCAGTGCTGTAATTCGGCAAGGCTTGGCTGCCTTTCGTGCGTTGGCTGAAAACTGACACAGGCTTGAATGAGCAAAGTGTCTTTCAGCGCATTTTTGCCGTGTTCAAGAATGCTGGCGGCATCACTAAGCTCATCCAAAATTAGCCAATCTAGACTTGCGAGACCGTTAATGCTATCCAGTGCGATCGTGTTAATGGGCAACTGGGCCAACACCTTGGCGCCTTTTCTATGGCGTTCAGGCAACTGGTTATCTGGCAGTGGGGTGAGCGAGCTGCTTAGCGCCGGTTCCAGGCAGGCATTGAGTTTGGCTGGCTGGCCATCGCCAAGCGAGGTTTGTTGGAATAGTTGGATATGTTCATGCCCAGCGTAGGCCTCTGGGTTTTGAACGTCGCTCGCTGCATCAAAAGCAAGGAGAGCAAAGGCATTGGTTTTGGCAAGCTTTTCTGCCGCGCTGGCTTTAATGAGTTTGGCGCTGTTATCCAGCACAACGAGCTTGCCTATTAACTCCCACTGGAAACTATCGCTTGAGGTAGACTTCTCTGCTGCCTGAATATCCAACAGTTGTTTGTCATCCTCAAACCACAGATCACCTGCCGCATTGAACGATAGCGCTTCTGGGGCTTTTTTCTCACAGTAACGTTGCCAAATGGCACGCATGGCTTGGGTAAAATGTTTGGCAAAGCGCGGGCCATCACATAATGGTGATTGCAGCAGTACCTGGCGTAAGCTGCGGCGAATAGTACTTAAACTTTCTAAATCACTGGCCAGTTCTAGCACGCGGGTGTGATATTCCTCCCAACTATGGGTCACCAATTCTGGCATGCCCGCATGGGTTAGGTGGGTAGCACTGTGACGGCCCGCAAAGGTTGGCCCTGGTAACGTGACGACCGGCACGCCCATCAAGAATGCTTCGCAGGTGGTCAGCCCGCCTGAATAAGGCCAGGGGTCCAAGGCGATATCGGCTTGGTTATAGGCTTCAAGTAACTCGTAGTTGCTGCCAGGACCTTCGATAATTAACCGCTCTCGCTTAATGCCCTCCGCTTCCATCGCGCTGTAAAGACGCTCGCAAAAGGCTTCGCTGGTGTAAGGACGGCCTTTTAATAGCAACTTGGAATTGGGTAGGTCCTGCATAATGCGCGCCCAGCGCGCCAGGGTGACGCTGTTAAGTTTGGTGGGGTTATTAAAGCAAGCCAGCGTGATATAACCATTGCGGTTAGCAGGTAGTTCGGCTAATGGCGGTAGTTTGGCCGGCGGGTCAAACACGATGTAGTCATCCGGCATGCGAATGAGTTTCTCAGTGTAATACGCATCTTCGCCTGGTGGAGTTTCGATGGCATCGCTGATCAAGTAGTCGATCGCCTGCACACCGGTGGTATTGATTAACCCGCCAACCCATTTCACCAGCAGCGGTGCAGGCTGCATGGCCATTACACGCATACGGTTACCGGCATTATGCCCGGTGAGGTCAATCAAAATATCTATTTCATCTTCGCGGATTATTTGGGCAAAATCTTCATCAGAAAGGTGCTGCATGGACTGCCAGTGGTGCACTACCGCTTTAATCCTACGCGTCAACTCATCATTTACCTCGCTAGAGGTATAGGCAAATAACTCTGCTTCAGATGTTGCTAGGTTTCCCAAGCATCGAATAATCATCTTGCCGACGGGGTGCTTGCGTAAACCGTCTGAAAAAAAACCTATACGCAAACGCTTACTCGGCTGAAGGGTGCGCCGTGGCCGAGGTGGAGCTGTTTTCGGGGCGTAGCGCGCTTCCCAGGCTTGAGCCATCTCAGCAATTGCTTCACGGCTTGCCATTGGGTCGTAGTGCATTGCTGTTAGTTGGTTGGAGTAGGGTAAAGGATTTTCAGCTGCGCGCTTAACTGCTTCAAAGTAATAAAAATAGGCATCGTCAATCCGCCCAAGCTCTCGACAAACGTTTCCAGCACCGTTCCAATGAGAATAATGCCCTGGTTGAAGCTTTATTAAGCGCTCATAGACATTTTTGGCATCATCGTAACGGTAAAGGCCTAAATAGATCGCCCCTAAAGCACTTAGTACATCAATGTCATTTGGAGCAATTTGGCGGGCCCGTTCGGCCAAGGCTAACGACTTACCAAAAGCAGCATGATCTAAATAAACCTTAGCGCGTGTAATCAAACCATGTGCCGATGGCTCCCCTACTGACTCAGCCTCATCCAGGTAAGCCAGCGCTTGATAAACGTTGTGACGCTTATAAGCCACATAACCTAACCATTCGTAGTGTTTTGGCTCGCTGGGGGCCAGCTCAGCCGCTTTTTCAAATGCTTTCCGTGCTTCGTCCAGATCGCCATCTTTTGCGGACAGCCGTCCCAACCACTGCCACGCATCCGCGTTCTCCGGGTGCTTCAAGGCATAACGCTTGGCTTGCTCGCGTGTCATGTTTTTTTTATGCAACGGGCGTTTTGACGTGCGGTGTTGTTTGGCTGGCATTCTTAGCGGCTCGGTCGAAAAAAGGCAAACAATAAAAAATTAAGCGTACGCTGCTTACTAGGGAGCTAAAATGAGAAGCAGCCTCCATATTAGCGAGTTATTGGGCGGTTTGGCAGGAACCCAATATAAAAAGCGGGCCCGAAGGCCCGCTAAGTGTTGAGCAATTGCTCAAAATACTAACGAGAGGATTAGCCCAGCAGAGATAGCACGTTCTGCGGCAGCTGGTTGGCCTGCGCCAGTACTGAAGTACCGGCCTGCTGCAGGATCTGGCTGCGCGTCATGTCGGCTACTTCAGACGCATAGTCGGCATCTTCGATGCGTGAACGAGCAGACGCCAGGTTGGTTTCGTTGGTACTCAGGTTAGTGATGGCCGACTCGAAACGGTTCTGCACCGCACCGAGATCAGAACGTAAGGTATCAACAGTGCTCAGCGCAGAATCAAGTGCAGCCATCGGCCCGTCACTAAGCTCGCCGACAACAACTGCCTCATCGGAATTAATATTCACCGTTAAGGAGTTACTCGTTGTGTCACCAGCAGCACCGTCAACAATTGTAAAGTCGCTTGCATCAACAGAAACAAACGCAGTGGCGCCATCAGCATCGGTACCCTGAATGAACCAGTTACCATTTCCATCTTGCTTGAACGCAGTTGAATCAAGAGCATCAGGGGTAAAGTTACCCGCAGTCCCGGCATCGGCTAAGGTCACGTTACCAGCAGTGATGTTATCGCCATCGCCATCTACAATATCACCAGCCGCGTAAGCCGTCAGAGCAGCAGCACCGCCATCAACACCGTTGACGTTGAAGGTATCCAGGCTAAGTGTTTCAGCAGTAATCTCTTCGAGATTCACTGAAATTGTTTCACCATCATTAGCGCCAACTTGGATTTGAAGACCTTGATCGCTGGCCAGTACTTGTACGCCATTGAAGTTAGTCTCTTCAGAGATACGATCAACTTCGTTAAGGCGTTGGTCGATTTCTGCCTGGATAGAGTTCAAATCGTCCTGGCTGTTGGTACCGTTTTGCGCCTGAACAGACAGTTCACGAATACGCTGTAGGTTGTCATTAACCTGGTTAAGAGCACCTTCAGCGGTCTGCGCGACGGAGATACCATCGTTGGCGTTACGCTGCGCCTGGCTTAGACCATTGATCTGAGAAGTCATGCGGTTGGCGATCGCCTGACCGGCGGCGTCGTCTTTGGCGCTGTTAATGCGGAGGCCAGAGCTCAAACGCTCCATGGAAGTCTGCAGGCTGTTCTGCGATTCACGCAGGTTCTGCTGGCCGATCATCGAGGTGATGTTGGTATTGATCACTGACATGGTGTAATACTCCTTGCTTTGGACACTGGCCCTGAGGCCTGCTTTCGGCCACCTTGTGTGCCGTTATATTTATTAACGGCGCGGCAGAGCGAACCTTTAGGGTCAAAGTTAAAAAAACACCAAAATTCGCTAAAAAATTGTTATCAAAAGTAAACACAGCGCTTGCTAGAATTTTGATACGCAAACAGGGCCTTTCGGCCCTGTTGATATGACTTGCTCTATTGCTGGCTAGCGAACGGGTTACTTACGTCCCAACTGATAATCCAGCGCGTCAAACTGTTGGGTGAGATAGGAGCTTGTGCTGTTCATCTGGGCGATCATCGCATCCAATTGGCCGAACTGGGTACGGTAGCGGGAAATAGTGCGATCAATAGTGCTTTCCATACGCTCATAGCGCTCACCAAGGCTATCGATGCGGTTTTCTACACCGCTAATCGCATTGCCCAGGGTGCCGTTTTTGCTCATCAGCTGCTCAAGCGTCGTGCTTAAGCTGCTTGCCAACCCCACTGAGTTCTCATTACCTTCTACACCTGTAAAGAAATCGCTGAGGGAATCGGGGCTGTTTTTGGCCAAATCGCTGACGGCTTCGTCGTCCATTTCCAACGTGCCGTCGCGCTGCAGGGTAATACCTAGCTGGGTTAGTGTGGAAAACTCACCGCCCGCAACACCACCAGTCAATACGCTGCGAAGGCGGTTTTCAATGGTGCGCACAGTACTATCGCCCACCAACTCCGCCGCCACACCTGTCTCACTATCATAATTGGTGGCGGTGCCAATGGTACTTTTGACATCATTGAAAGCTTTAACAAATGCGCCAATCGCTTCGCGTACTTTCAGCGTGTTGCGCTCTACCGTGACGGTGCTGCTAGCGGTTTCGCCCGCCCCTAGGCTTAGCTTGCCTAGGTTCAGGGTCACGCCTTGAATGGCATCTTCAATGCTGTTGCTGGGGCTTGTAATCGCAATGCCGTTAACCGTCAGCGCGGCATCCTGGCCGCTTTGCGCGGTGTCGCTGGCAAAAGGCGGCGTGGCGACGTCAGTGCCACCGGCATCTACGAAGCTGAAACCGGTTACCGAGGCATCCAGGCCCGTCTCGCTGGAGCTAAGGGCCAGGCGGTAGCCTTCGCCGTCAAAAATCACGCTGGCGCTGACGCCCGCGTCTTTCCGTGCGTTTATCGCGTCGCGAATGTCTTCCAGGCTGCTGCCCGCGGCTACGTCGATGTTAACGCTTTCCTGGCCTGCAAAATCGAGCCGTAGCTGGGTGGCACCACCCATATCGAGAGGGGCATCGCTTTCAGTATCGATCAGTCGTTGAGAGGCCAGCGTCCCGGCGGTGGCAAGCGCAGTAACCTCTACCCGGTAGCTACCGGGCATGGCATCCGCGCTGGTGGTGGCCGAAACCTCGTCACCGCGCACGTTGGCCGAAAGGCTCTGGTAGAGTTTGGGATCATTCAGCGCATCAACCGCATCCTGGAATTTATCCATGGACGATTGAATTTTGCCGTAGGCGGAAATCTTGGCTTCCTGCTGTTCCTGCTGGCGGACAATCGGTGCGAGCTTGCCGCGCTCGGCATCGTTCAACTGGTCCAACAGGCTGTTGAGGTCTAGGCCTGAGCCAATACCGAGAGAGGTTATCGTCGCCATACTGGGAATCCTCAGTGTAGAAGGCTAAACCAAACACGTATTGCGCCCATAAAAAGGCCGCCCGTGTTCTGTTTTTATCGATTCTTTAATATATGTTCTTTGCCTATCGGCCAAAGAGCAGGCTTCTTTAACGCCTTTTTGTTGCTTAATGTATCACACTGGCATTGAAAAGCCCGCCAGAAGGGCGGGCTCAAGTTCATGAGTTACGTTGATTCGCGGAGACTATTAGCCACCAGCTTGCGCATCTAGCGCGGCAAACTGCTGAGTCAAGTAGTTACTGGTCTGGTTCATTTCGGCGATCATGCCGTCCAATTGGCCAAACTGGGTGCGATAGCGATCAATGGTTTGACCGATGGACTGCTCCATACTGGTGTAGCGACTGCTCAGTGATTCAATACGGCTTTCACTGCCGCTGATCGCGCCAGTAACGGTACCATTGGTACTCAGCATCTGCTCCACGGTGGTATTCACCTGACCTGCCAGACCAGGATTATCGCCACTGCCCGCGAAGAATTCAGATAGGGCCTGCTGGTCGTTGGCGACGACGTCATTTAGCTTGTCGTTATCCAGCGAGAGCGTACCGTCAACCTCAAGCGAAATGCCGACTTGGCTAAGCATCGAGAAGCCATCGCCCTCTTGCGCCACATCGCCACTCAGCACGCTGCGCATGCGAGACTCAACGGTACGAACCGTGCTGTCACCATTGAGTGGTCCAGCCTGCCCGGTCTCCTGGTTGAAGTTGGTCAGCTCGCCTGTTGACTCTTTCAGCGCGTTATACGAATCGACAAACGACGTGACAGCTTCACGCACGGCAAGAGTGTCCTGCTCTACCGCAACGGTGCTATCGCCCTCGCTTTGCAGGTTCAGCGTAACGCCTTGAATCGCACCCTCGACCTGATTGGTCGGGCTGGTGATATCGATGCCGTTGACGTTTAAAGCAGCGTCGGTGCCATCCTGCAATGTATTTGCTGTATCAGCAGCGAACGGGGCGGCATCGCTAAACGAGAAGTTACTGATAGATGCATCCGCACCGGTTTCTCGTGAGCTTAGTGCCAACCGATCTTGGGTGCCATCGTTGATGATAGTGGCATTGACCCCCGCGTTTTCATCCGCGTTGATGGCATCGCGGATATCTTCCATCGAACTGTCGGCGGCGATGGCAACCGTCGTTTCACTGCCGTCGCCAAAGGCGAACGTCATGTCCTGGGCGGCCGTGGTGAGTGCCGCTTCCGCATCGTCTACACCCTCGGAGGCCAACGTACCCCGCGTGGCCAAGGTATCCACGGTAATGTTGTAACTGCCGGGCATGGCAGTTTCATCGGCGGCAGCGCCCACTGATTCGCCACTGACATTGGTCGACAGGCTCTCGAAGAGGGAACCGTCAGCAAGTGCACTCGCCGAGTCCTGGAACTCGGAAAGCGCACTCTCCAACTGCCCATAGGCCGATATTTTGGTATTTTCGGTTTCTACTTGTTGCTCAATCGGGACAAGCTTTTCGCGTTCAGCGTCTTCAAGCTGATCGAGCAAGCCGTTCAGGTCCAACCCTGACCCTATACCGAGAGAAGAAATAGCACCCATACGCTAACCGCCTTTTTTGAAACGAGTGAAGCAACCGCCTTCATTAACGCCCATCCACTACACCTTACTGGGCTACCGTGTTGCTAACGTTAAATATGTTTATTTCATTACTGATTACTTAGTGACTCGGCTTATAAAGAACAACCTTGAACATTCTAGCCAATTTTTAAGTACCAAAATGTAACCAAGCGTGTGCGAGTGCACGCTATCGCCCGACCCCCAGATACGTAAGCCCCGCTGCCTGGGCGGCGCTTGGTGTAAACAGGTTGCGGCCATCGACCACCACTTTATCGTTTAGCTGGCTGGCCAGCCATTCCAGATCGACGCTGCGAAATGCTTTCCATTCGGTACAGATCACCAGGGCATCAGCCCCTTTGACTGCCTGAATGCGGTCGCCGGCGAGCAGCAGATCGTCGCGGTCGCCGTAAAGGCGGCGGCATTCGGCCATGGCCTCGGGATCGAAGGCCTGCACCTTGGCGCCCGCCTGCCAGACCGCCTCCATCAACGTGCGGCTGGGGGCTTCGCGCATGTCGTCGGTGTCGGGCTTGAAGGCCAGCCCCCACACGGCAATGGTTTTACCCGTCACATTACCCAGCGCTGATTGCAGTTTGGTGAATAGGGTTTGCTTTTGCTGGGCGTTAACCGTTTCCACTGCATTGAGTAGCGCGGGGGTGTAGCCCAGTTGCAGCGCGATGCGCTCAAGGGCCTGCACATCCTTGGGAAAGCATGAGCCGCCGTAGCCACAGCCGGGGTAAATAAAATGGTAGCCAATGCGCGGATCGCTGCCGATGCCTCGGCGCACGTCTTCAATATCCACGTCGAGACGTTCGGCAAGGTTGGCCATTTCATTCATGAAGCTGATCTTGGTGGCCAGCATGGCGTTGGCGGCGTATTTGGTGAGTTCTGCCGCGCGCACGCTCATGAACATCAATTTTTCGTGGTTACGGTTATAGGGGGCGTAGCATTCGTGCATGCGGGCTTTGACGCGCTCGCTTTCAGTCCCGACGATAATTCGTGCGCCGCGGGTAAAGTCCTCAATTGCGGCGCCTTCTTTCATGAATTCAGGGTTGGAACACACATCAAACGGCACATCGACGCCACGGGCAGCGAGGGTTTCGCTGATCGCTGCATGCACCTTCTCAGCAGTACCTACCGGCACGGTGGATTTGTCGATCACCAGCTTGTAATCGTTCATGTGCTGGCCAATGGTGCGCGCAACATCCAGGACGTAGCGCAAGTCTGCGCTGCCGTCTTCATCCGGCGGGGTGCCCACGGCGATAAACACCAGCTCACCATCGCGCACGGCTTGCTCGGCATTGGTGGTAAAGCTGAGCCGCCCGGCGTCGACATTGTGCGCGACAATATTGCTGAGACCCGGCTCGAAGATGGGCACTTCACCGGCATTCAACTGGGCGATCCGCTCGGCGTTAACGTCCATGCAGGTGACCTGATGGCCGACATCGGCCAGGCAGGCGCCTGCGACTAATCCTACGTAACCGGTTCCAAAAACACTGATATGCATGCCGTGTTAACTCACTCATCAATACGGGTGGCGAAATTTATGACGAGCTTATCACGTCATTTGGGCATTGATGACGGGGCGTGGCAGGAAAAACATGGGATAGACGTTGGTCTAATATCGACTTTCGTTTATAATGCACTGCAACACCCCGGCATTGAGCACATAGCATTAAGCATGCGTTTTCAGACGCTCAGTGCTGCCCGGCTAACGTATCAGGAGAAGGAAATGCCCAACGACATGTCCACCGCCAGTCACGTTCAGCGCAGTTTACGCCAGTGTTTGGCCGTCGTGGCAGAGCTGCTTTACGACAACGGGCATGTATTGGAAACCATCACCCTGACCAAACGCGGCCTGAGCAGCAAAGAATTGAAGTTGCTCAACCAGAGCGCGCCGGACTGGGCCACCTGCCAGCAGGTGCTGGAAACCAGCCAAGCGGCCACCCGCAATGAGCAGGGTCGGTTTGTGTTGACCCCCATGGGTCGCGAGCTGATGTTTGATATGTTCGGGGAAGGCGCAGCGGACTGTGCCTAGCCCCTGACACTAACGTCGTTTTTAGCGGATACCTAGAAACGACAGGATAAACAGCACGACCACGACCAGCCCGATGATATAGATAATATTTCTCATAGATGCACTCCTTGCGAATTGCGTGGTTAAAAACGCAATTTGTTGTTGACCTATGTAGCCTAGCAACCCTTCCCAGATTTTGCGTATTCAAGACGTTAGTTGCCCCCTCAGTTAACAAGACTGACTGGAACCCTTACACCGCTGTGGGTTCAAACAGGTTCCTGTTTGTTGAGAGTTTGCCATGCGCTTGTTGATGTCCGCCGCTTTTTTCGCTGCCACGCTGTTCTCCTCCGCCATTAGTGCCCAACCGACGTCTCCCTCACCGCCCAAGGCTGATGCGCTCAGCAACCTGAGCGACGACGCCCGCGGTTATTCACGCTTGCACAGCATTGTGGTGGCCCATCAGGGTCGGATCATTCACGAGCACCACCAGGGCGGCCCGGGGGTTGATGCGCCCGCGAACATCAAGTCACTCTCGAAAACTGTACTGGCGGCGCTGGTGGGAGCTGCTATCGAAGAGGGTATTATCGAATCCACCGATCAGACGCTGGTGTCGCTGCTCGGCAACCATGTGCCTGAAGGGGCGGACCCCGAGGTTGCCGATATCACCGTGAGTCATTTGCTGTCTTTACAGGCAGGGCTTGAGCGCACATCCGGCCAGAATTACGGCGCCTGGGTGGCCAGCCCCAACTGGGTGGAAGATGCGCTGACACGACCATTTGTCGACCGACCCGGCGGTCGCATGCTGTATTCCACGGGTTCCAGTCATTTGCTGTCTGCCGCACTGACGTACTCCAGCGGCGAGTCCACCTACACACTGGCCCAGCGATTGCTGGCAGAGCCACTGAATATTGCCATCCCCCCCTGGCTGCAGGATCCTCAGGGGATCTACTTCGGCGGTAACGATATGCAGCTCTCACCGCGTGCGCTGGTGCACATTGGCGAGCTGTATCGCAACGACGGTGTCGTCGTTGATGGCAACGGCAACGAACAGCGTGTGCTGCCGGAAGGCTGGGTCGCGCGCTCCTGGACGCCGCGGGGCACTTCTCGCTGGACGGGCGACGGTTACGGCTATGGCTGGTTTATCACGCAGTTGGGCGGCGAAGACGTTTACTACGGGCGCGGCTTCGGCGGCCAGGCGCTGTTTGTGGTCCCCGAGCGGGCGTTAACCATCGCCATGACCGCTGACCCAACGCCGCCCTCGCCCGGCGGGCAGTTTCAGGAACGCCTGAATACCATGGTTGCGAATCTCTTAACGTACGAGTAAACCGGCTATTCCTTTTTGTGTCCCAGGCTCATCAGGTAGAGCGCAGCGGCCAGGGCGAGAACCGAAAGCGCCAGGTAGATCGCTTCCAGCGGGGTAGCGAAGCGGATATCCACCACCGCACGGAAGAACTCGATAATCACCGCGAGAATCACCACGCGGGCGATTTTATCCTTGAGCTGATCGAGCGAGGCGACGTTGAAAGGATGATGAGGATAGCGCGCTTCCGCCTGGTCAATACGTGATACAAACAGCCGGTAAATGCCCAACCCGAATATCATCAGCACGATGGCGATCAAATAGATATCCACGGCGATAATGATATCGGGCACCAGGCTTTCGTGGATATCGACGCTACTGTCCACGAAATAGTAGTGTAGCGTGCGCATCACGACCTTGAAGATATCGACTGTGCCCACCACGAACAGCATGACCGCGCCGATCAGACTGGGCACCACGGCCAGCATGACCAGAAACCGCGAGTTCCATAGTGCGGTTTCGACTCGCCGCTCCCAGCGACCTTGCTGTTCGGGCGGTTTGGGGGGCGTCGGCGGCGTATCGATCATGGTCGGTTCCTTGTTGTTAGCGCAAAAATTAAAGCAGACCAACGAGAATGAGTGTGCAGGTGATGCCAAACAGCGCAAACCCCAGCACCAATGCAGCACCATCCCGCGCGACTAACCCGAGGCCCAGCAACGACAGCGCCAGCCCGGCGCCGTTGGCAGAAAAGGGAATAAACTCCATGGGGGGCATAGCCAGAGCAATCAAAAGGCACACAAAGGCCGTCACGCGGATGCCAATATAGCCGGTTAACCACGGCAGACGAATCCGCAGCAACCCATCAATCCAGCGAGCGGGCTTTTTTAGATAATAAATGCCTTTATCGAACTTATGGCGTGAAATCGAGCGCTTGAGCATCCAGTTGGGTAGCCAGAAGGTCTCTCGCCCGGCCAGCAACTGCCCCGATACCAGCAGCACCAGCAGCGCCATCAATGTGGGCATGCCGGGAATATCGCCAATAATCGGTGCCAGCGTGATCAGCCCCGTCACCAATAACAAGGGACCAAAGGAACGCCGCCCCACGGCATGCACCACATCGTCAACGCTGACTCGCTGAGCGTCCTGCTCCATGCGCTCCAACGACGCAATTAGATCCATTAAAGTCGAGCCTTCGCGACGATCATCCATTCTGGTTTATACGCTCTTCGGTTAATAGTTTGGTGCGAATAAAATCGCTGTGGCTGACGTGAAGCAGATCCGCCAGGCGCCGAATACGGTGTTCTTCCAGGGCATCGACGCTGCCGTCGGCCCAGGCCAGTTGCCACATCAACGCCACCAGCTCGCAGCGTTGTTCGTAGTCGTAGTGATCCTTGATCAGGCTGACAAACTGGTAGTGGTCGACCGCGTCTTCCACTTCGTCCTGCGCCAGCGCCATCAGCTCGTCAACATCGGCTTCACTGAGCTGGTAGCGCTGAAGCAGCATACGACGTAACGCCTCAAGCTCGGCGTCGCTTGTATCGTAGTCGGCCCGGGCGATTTCAAACAGCAACGCGGCCGAAGCCAGTTCGAGCGTGATGGTCCGGTTATCGCGCTGCTCGGGTTGCACAAGCGTGCGCTGAAAAAACTCTTGGATAGTGTCCAGCATGGGGGTCTCCTATGCACGCAAGACGCTGCAAGCGCCTTACGACTGCTTAGTCAGTTGCTCTTTTAACTGTTTGGGGACCTGCTTGATGATCAGCCGGTCCTGAGTGGCGTCGTATTCAATGCTCGAGCCGAGCAGGTGCGAGTCAAAACTGATCGAGACGCCGCCCGCCCGTCCGGTAAAGCGCCGGAATTGATTGATCGTGCGCTTGTCCGGGGGAATTTCCGGCGACAGGCCATAATCGGCATTGCGAATGTGCTCGTAGAAAGCCTTGGGCTGTTTTTCGTCGACCAGCGCTGAGAGTTCGTCGAGCGTCATGGGTTCCCCACGGCTCATCTGATCGTTGGCGTAATCCACCAGGGTGTCGGTTTTTTCCCGGCTGGCCTCATCATCGAAGTCTTCTTTCTCGACATAGTCGCTGAAGGCTTTGAGCAGCGTGCGGGTTTCCTCCGGGGCATCAATGCCTTCTTCCATACCCAGCAAGGCCATCATCCCCTCACCCAGTTTCTTGCCACCGCGATCTTTGAGAAACGACACGTACTGGGCATCCGGCGAATCGCTCTGCCATTGGCTGAGGTTGATCCTAGCGGCCAGCGTCAGCTGACGGGTGTTGAGCTGGGCGGCGGGCACCGCCTGGTGCGAGTCATCGATGCCAATGCCCTCGCGCTGGTGGGCAAGCCCCATGAAAAGCGTTTCGGTATCGCCCTGGCGCTGATGGCTGATCACCAGGTAACCACTGACTGAAAGCTGCTCTTGCAAGGTGTTGACGAGTCGCTCGGCCAACGCAGTGGCAAGCTCGGCAAAGCGCTGCTCACCGGCGAGGTAGTCTTTCAGCCACACCGATAACGGCCCGGCGCGCTCGCCCTCTTCGGCAAACCGGCCCCAGCCTTTGGGCTTGGTGTTGTAGGTGTCGTTGAGCGCACTGACCAGGCTTTCCATGACCGGTTCGGCGCTGTCGGCCTCAACCGGGGCGGCGGTCAGCGTCAGGCGCTCGCCGTCAAGCGTCGGGTCCAGGCGATGGACGATACTGTGCAGAAGTGGCATAAGACGTGTGGCGCTCCCTTGCTAGGGTTTAAGGCTAGGGTTTGAGACGGTAGCCGGTGCGGAAAATCCAGCCGATGGTGGCTAAACAGACCGCCAGGAACAGGCAGATCATGATAACGCTGGCCGCCAGGCTGACGTCGCTGATGCCGTAAAAGCTCCAGCGAAAACCACTGACCAGATACACCACCGGGTTGAGCAGGGTGACGCCCTGCCAGAACGGCGGCAACATGTCGATGGAGTAGAAACTGCCGCCCAGAAAGGTCAGCGGGGTAATCACCAACAGCGGCACAAGCTGTAAGCGGTCAAAGCCCTCAGCCCAGATGCCGATGATAAAGCCCAGCAGGCTGAAGGTAACCGCGGTCAGCACCAGAAAGGTCAGCATCCAGAAGGGATGCGCGACTTCCAGGGGTACAAAAAACCCGGAAGTGGCAAGAATAATCAGCCCCAGCAGAATCGATTTGGACGCCGCCGCCCCCACGTAGCCCATGACAATCTCCAGGTACGAGATGGGTGCCGAAAGCAGCTCGTAAATGCTACCGGAAAACTTGGGAAAGAAGATCCCGAACGAGGCGTTTGACACGCTCTGGGTCAGCAACATCAGCATGATCAGCCCCGGTACGATAAAGGCGCCGTAGCTGATGCCATCAATCTCGCTGATGCGCGAGCCAATCGCCGCGCCAAAGACGACAAAATAGAGCGATGTCGAGATCACCGGCGAGACAATACTTTGCAGCAGGGTGCGCCGGGTACGCGCCATTTCGGCCATGTAGATGGCGCGAACAGGATAGAGATTCATGCGCGCTCCTTAACCAGGTCAACGAAAATATCTTCCAGCGAGCTTTGCCGGGTATGCAGGTCCTTGAAGGTAACGCCTTCGCGTTCAAGGTCGGTGAGCAGCGCAGGAATACCGTGGCCGTCCTCTTCCTGGTGGCCATCGTAGGTATAGACCAGCTCATTGCCTTCGGCCGTCAAGCTGAGCTCCGGGCGGTCGAGGGCGGGCGGCAGGGTTTCAAGCGGCTCGTTGAGGTACAGCGTCAGCTGCTTGCTGCCCAGCTTGCTCATCAGCGCGTGCTTGTCTTCGACCAGCACGATTTCGCCGTTGTTGATAACGCCAATGCGGTCGGCCATTTCTTCGGCTTCTTCAATATAATGGGTGGTCAAAATGATGGTCACACCGTTATCGCGCAGCTCGCGCACCACCTGCCACATCTCGCGGCGCAGCTCGACGTCGACACCAGCTGTCGGCTCGTCGAGGAACAGGATACGTGGCTCATGGGACAGCGCCTTGGCGATCAGCACGCGGCGTTTCATGCCGCCGGACAGCGTGATGAGGCGGTTATTGCGCTTATCCCACAGCGCCAGCGACTTGAGCACGCTTTCGATATGCGCCGGGTTAGGCGCCTTGCCGAACAGGCCACGGCTGAAGCTGACCGTGTTCCAGACGGTTTCAAACGCCTCGTTGGTGAGCTCCTGGGGGACCAGGCCAATGCGCTCGCGGGCCTGGCGGTAGTCGGCGACGTTGTCGAAGCCGTCCACCAGCACCTGGCCTTCGCTGGGGTTGACCAGGCCACATACCACACTGATCAGCGTGGTTTTGCCCGCCCCATTGGGGCCCAGCAGGGCAAAAATCTCGCCGCGCTGGATCTGTAAATCGACACGGCTGAGCGCTTGAAAACCGCCCCGGTAGGTTTTGTTCAGACCTCGGATTTCGATAATGGCATCGTTCAAGGCAGGCTCCTGACAAAGCGGCTGAAGTGAGCCGCTGATAGCGAATGGCGCGGGCGATAGTTTAGCACGGGCAGTAAACAAACGGCTGGCTACCAGGGTGTGCCCAATGCACCGCTGCGTCGCAGGGCTAATCCGACGCCTGCTAGCGCGCGCTCGTGTTCACTGACCGCGTCGGGCCCCTGGGTGCAGGCAACCAATGCCCAGGCAGCATTGGGCATGTCATTTCTCTCCACCAGCCCGGCATCGCAGCTGCGCCGGTCCTGGGTGCCGGTTTTATGGGCAAAGCTCACCCAGTCACCCAACCCTTGCTTTAACCGCGCTTCCCCGGAGGTGGTGTTGGCCATCAGGGCAAGCAACTCATCACGAGGCGTACCCTGGAGGTCAGGCATGGTGCCAAGGTACAGCGTTGCCAGTACGTCGCCAACGGCGCGCAAGGTACCGACGTTTTCGCCGCTGGCGTGGTAGGCGTCAAAGGCTTGATGGTAATCGGGTTGATTAAGCGCTTGGGGTGAAACGCCAAGCCGCTGCGCCAGTGCGCGGGAGCGCTGATTTACCGGCGACTGACGGAGACTTATAAAGTCCATGCCGCCAAGCTCACGCGCCCCGGGATGGAGCTCACCGTAGACACCCTGACGTACGCTCACCAGCTTGGAGATTGGCCCCAGCGCGTCGGGGTCACCACCGTTGGCCGCCACCATGGACTGGGCGCGATGATTGACGTTATCCAGGCCAACGCGGTCAATCAGCATGTCCGTGGCGGTATTATCGCTCACGGTAATCATGTGCTCCAGCAAGTACCCCACCGAGATGGGCGTGCCGGGGTCGTGCCAGTTGGTGGGCCCAGCGCCATCCACGTAATCGCTTTGGTTCAGTGTGAGACGCTCGCGGGTCGGTATACGCTCACCCAAGACTTCCGCCGCGACCGGAATCTTGATCAGTGACGCGAGGTACCAGGGCTGATCAGCCTGCCAGCGGTAGGCCTCACCGCTGGAAAGATCTTGCACGTAGACACCAATATCACCGGCGAAACGTTCTTCCAATACGCTCATGCGCGCATCAAGGTCGCTTTGCCAGCCGCTACGTTTATCCACCTCATGGTACCAATGCGCGTCGTATGCTTCCGCTTGAGCGGGTTGTACAAACAGCAGCGCTACCGCCACAAGTCCGTGCTGCATCCAGTGTCGCAAACCATTTCTCCCCGTTTTCTTGGCGTTTAACGATGCTGAGCCATCCAGCGGGTCAGCCAAATCCACGCCGCCGTGCCAAGAATTAATAGCCCGCCAATCCCAAGCGCCTGTGGATAGCTGTAGTCGCCCTCGCCCTCCAACAGGAAACGCAGCACCAGGAAAATCATCACGATATGGAAAATAAACGACTTGAGCGCATCTGAGCCGACCAGGGTAAGGGGCTTAAGCACCCTGGCCGCCTTGGTGCCACCCGCCAGGGCCAGGGCGAACAACACCAGCGCGCCGCCCAGGCTAAATAGCATAAAGGCCATCCCGGGCGGATGTTTACCCTCGTTATTGGCGACCCCCAACATGGCGGCGTAAACGTCACCGCCGACAAGCGCCAGGCCATAAAACCCGGCGATCATTAGGGCGCCCAGACCGAGCAAGGTGAGCGTGAGGCGACGTTTCAGCAATTGGTCGCCCGAACAGCGCAGCAGCGCTTCGCCCAATAACAGCCCAAGCAAAATAAGCGGCGCCCGGCTAATCTGGCCCCAGGCGTAGTGATCTTCATGGTCCACCAGCAGCGCCTTGAGGATGTCGTTCCCGCCAAACGAAAACCCTTGCAGCCAGGCGGCCAGGGCGGTGAGCAGTGCTATGACGATCAGCCGCCCCCATAGCGGGGCGCGCGCCCACAACGGCAGGATCAACGGCATCCAGAGCAAGGCGATGGCATAGAAGCCGAGGATTTCCACCCAGATGCCAAAACGACCATAGAGCAGCGCGTCGACGATCTCGCTAGGCGTATTGAACGGCAGCATTTCGATGATCAACAGCGCCTTGTACCAGAACCAGACTTCCACCGCGCGCAGCCAGAGTTTCAGGCGGCGTTTAGGCCAGTCGTGGCGATCAACATGGGTAAGAAACGCCACCGCCAGGGCGACGCCAAACACCAGAATAAACAGCGACGAGGAAAACTTGGTGAGGAAGTGAATCGGCACCATGCCCCAGTCAGGCACATTGCGGATGCCCACTAATCCGCTGACGGTGTGACTGACGATCATCAGTCCAATCGCGATACCACGGGCTAGATCAATCGCTTCAATGCGGCCGTCCGCTTTGGGTAGATGGGGCGTTTCGTTCCAGGCAATCGCCATCGGCATGTCCTTATTTCCTGTGCTGATCCTTTTCAGTCAATAAGTTAATACCGCATTTGGGATCGATTATGAACCCGATGTTTGCTTGCAGGTTCAACGCTTTCGATGGCAGCGTAAGCGGAGCACCGACTCATCGCACACGCGAAGTGCCCCGCCAGAAGCGGGGCACTTGAAACTCAACATTGAATTTGAGGCGTTAAGCAACTGGCATAAAGGGATTACCAGTCAGAATCTTCTTCAGAATCGGAACCAGCGTCCTCCTCTTCTGTTGTTTCCCAATCTTCCTGCTCTTCTTCCTCTTCCTCATAAGTGGTGGTGTCTTGACCTTCCTCTTCAGAATCGAAGGAGTTCATTGAACCTTGGCCTTCATCCTCCATCGTTTCTTCCTGCGGGGCAGGGTCTTGCTCGTCTTCTTCATGCATGTCAGCAAAGGCTAGCGGGCTGGCCATCAGACCGAAAGATACACCGAGGATGCCTAGCTTCTTGAGAGATTCCGTTTTCATCATGATACTGCCTCCTGTTTGGCTTCACTTTCTGATAAGAACGTTAGGCCTTCCTGCCTGTCCGTTCTTACCTAGATATTTGCAGCCAGCATGCCAGGGCTTTATATAAATAAAACAACCAATAAAAATCAAATAGATATAAAACCAATCATCATTCCAACAGCGGTTAATTTGACGTCTTTAACCGCTTGATGGCTGTTTAACGCTGGCACATGCGCCCAACAGGCTCTGCCATGAGAACTGGATCAGGAGGTTATACACATTGCCTACGCCGCCTCCTTACCTAGCCCCAACCGGCATCCACCGACAGTTCCTGGCCGGTCATGGCCTGACTTTCGGCACTGGCTAAAAACAGTGCGGTGGGCGCTATATGCTGAGGTTCAAGTCGCAGTTTGAGACACTGACGGGCTTGAATGGCGGCTTCGTCATCGGGGCCAATCCATTTCTCGAGCTGTCGTTCAGTCATGACCGCGCCGGGCACCAGCGTATTGACGCGGATATTATACTGCCCCAGGTCCCGAGCCAGACTGCGTGTCAAACCGTGAATCGCCGCTTTGGCGGTGACGTAAAGGGGCAGACCGCCCAACGCCATTCGCACACTGACCGAGCCAAAGTTGATGATCGAGCCGCCGCCTGCTTGTATCATCTGCTCGGCGGCCGCCTGGGCGGCGAAGAACATCGGCCGCAGGTTAAGCGACATACGCTCATCCCAGTAGGCAACATCGACTTCCCGCCAGGAATGTCGATCGTCGTTGGCAGCATTGTTCACAAGCGTATGGATCGGCCCGACGTTTTGGCCGGTCGCGTGTATCACCTGCTTGAGGCTTGCCACATCGCGGATGTCGCAGTGGTGGTAGCGCGGCGCGGCACCAGTCTCTGCGCGGAGTTCATCGACCAGCGCTTCGCTGGCGGTGTCATTGATATCGACCAACACCACCCGCGCGCCCTGATGATGAAACGCGCGGGTAAGCGAAGCCCCGATGCCGCTGCCGCCCCCGGTAATAAAGACCACCCGCTGTTCTAGGCTCGCATAACGCGCTGATTGTTGGTTCATATCGATTCCTACGCCGCTTTATTGTTATTCAACCCCATCTGCCTCGACTATACGTCTACCCATTGACCACCAGCGGCGGACGAGGCCAATGCACGGGTGATAAACGTCAGGCCATCAACACCATCAGCCACACCCGGCGTTGGCACAGCAAGTGCATTGGCACTTGAGCCCTTTTGACGCGCGTGGATCTGCACCGCGAAATCGCTGTATAGCTGCGCAAAGGCTTCGAGATAGCCTTCTGGATGCCCCGGTGGGATGCGTGCCGCCGCCTGGGCAGCTTCACACAAGCCTGGGCCATTGCGGGTCAAGATACGTGGGGGCTCGCCCAACGGCGAATGCACGAGCTGATTGGGATTTTCCTGACGCCACTCAAGGCCGCCCTGACTGCCGTAAACGCGCAGTTGCAGGCCATTTTCATTACCCGCCGCTACCTGGCTCGACCACAGCATGCCCCGGGCACCGCCCTTGAAACGCAGCAGCATATGCACGTTGTCATCCAGCGCCCGCCCCTCAACGAAGGTGTGCATATCGGCGGCAAGTGATTCCAGTTGCAATCCGGTCACGTAGCGCGCCAGGTGGTAGGCGTGAGTGCCAATATCGCCCAAACAGCCCGCCGGGCCGCTGCGCTTGGGGTCGGTGCGCCACTCGGCCTGCTTCAAACCGCTATCTTCCAGGCGTGTGGAAAGCCAGTCCTGCGGGTATTCCACCTGCACCACGCGCAGGTCCCCGAGTTCTCCGTTTGCCACCATTTCTCGCGCCTGGCGAACCAGCGAGTAGCCGGAGTAGTTATGGGTCAAGCCGAAAAACAGCCCGGTGCGCTCCACTAGCTCGGCGAGAGTTTGGGCCTCTTCCAACGTGATCGTCATCGGCTTATCGCAGATCACGTGAAAGCCCGCTTCAAGAAAGGTGCGCGCCACATCAAAGTGCATGTGGTTGGGCGTCACGATGGCGACCACGTCAATGGCATCCGACCGCTTTCGCTCTGCTTCAACCATGGATTGGTAGTCGGGGTAGGCGCGGTCATCGGCCACGTGCAGTTCCGCCGCAGCGGCGCGGCTACGCTCAGGGTCAGAGGCAAAGGCCCCGGCCACCAGCTCGTAGTGGTCATCCAGCCGGGCGGCAATGCGGTGTACGCCGCCAATAAACGCGCCCTGGCCACCGCCGACCATGCCCAGGCGTAGCCGACGCGGCGTGTCGTGTTGATTACTCATGGCGTATTGCCCTCCACTTTCGTTCCATTAATTGAGGCACGTCATTAAAGACCCAGGATTCGCCGATTGGCGGCCTCGTCGGAGCCGCCGTCGGCGAAGTCATCAAACGCCCGCTCGGTGACCTCGATGATGTGGTCGCGGATAAAGGTCGCGCCTTCACGTGCGCCGACTTCCGGGTGCTTCAAGCAGCACTCCCACTCCAGGACCGCCCAGCCGTGATAGTCGTTGGCCGCCATCCACGAGAAGATCGACTTGAAGTCGATCTGGCCGTCACCCAGAGAGCGGAAGCGACCCGCGCGCTCCGTCCACGACTGATAGCCGGAGTAAACGCCCTGCTTGGGGCTGGGGTTAAACTCGGCGTCCTTAACGTGAAACATCTGAATGTGGTCGCGGTACACATCCAGAAAACCGCGATAGTCGAGCTGCTGCAGGATCAGGTGGCTGGGGTCGTAAAGAATGTGGCAGCGGGGGTGATTGCCGACCCGCTCAAGGAACATCTCGAAGGTGATGCCGTCGTGGAGGTCTTCACCCGGGTGGATCTCGTAGCAGAGGTTGACCCCCGCTTCGTCGAAGGCGTCCAGAATCGGTCGCCAGCGGTTGGCGAGCTCGTCAAACGCACTTTCGACCAGCCCCGCCGGGCGCTGGGGCCAGGGGTAGATAAACGGCCACGCCAGGGACCCGGAAAAGGTGCCGTGGTCGGTGAGGCCGAGGTTTTGCGAGGCCTTGGCAGCCAGCTTGAGCTGATCCACCGCCCATTCCTGCCGCGCCTTGGGATTACCGCGCACTTCGGGGGCCGCAAAGCCATCGAACATCTCATCGTAAACCGGATGCACGGCCACCAGTTGGCCCTGCAAGTGAGTAGAGAGTTCGGTGAGCGTCAAGCCGTGTTCTGCCAGGGTGCCCTTGATCTCATCGCAGTAGGTGCGGCTCTCGGCGGCACGTTTCAAATCGATCATGCGCGCATCCCAGCTGGGAATCTGCACGCCTTTATAGCCTAACCCCGCGGCCCAGGCGGCAATGCTGTCGAGGCTGTTAAACGGGGCGTCGTCACCGGCGAACTGGGCGAGAAAGAGCGCCGGTCCTTGTATGGTTTTCATAGGACTCTCTCAATAACGTATCAACGGGGTGAACATTAGCGCGGGTGAGCTGCTTTTTACCCGCGCCTTTGCGCATAAGCGCGATCAGAACGGAGAATCGGGGAAGTAGTACTGTTCGGCGTTCTCCTCGGTGATCAGCGGCGAGCCGAGGATGTACTCGCCCACGACCGGACCGTTGGAGACAAAGTGTTGAACCGTCAGGTCCATCGCCGTGGCGATCATGGCGGGTGGGTAGAGTACGTCTACTGGCACCAGCTCATCGCCTTCCATGACTCGTTTGATAATGTCCTTCATGCCCGCGCCGCCGACAATAAACAGCTCGTCCTCACGGTCCGCCTGGCGCACCGCTTCGATGACACCGAGAGCGATGTCGTCATCCTGGGCCCAAACGGCGTCGATATTATCGAAACGCGATAGGTAGTCCTGCATGACCTCAAAGCCATCGTCACGATTCCAGTTGGCGTGCTGCATATCGAGAATATTGACGTCGGAGCCTTCGATGGCCTCCTGAAAGCCTTCTACACGCTGGTCGTCAATCACGGTCGGAATGCCACGCAACACGACAATATCGCCTTCACCATCCAGGCGCTCACGGATGTACTCGCCGGACACGCGGCCCAACTCGTGATTATTGCCCGCTACGTAGAGATCCTCGATGCCTTCCTGATTAAGCCCTCGGTCCACCACGGTAACGAACACGCCGGATTCTTTGACGCGGCGCACCGGGTCGGTCAGCGGACCCGACTCAAACGGCAGCACCACCAGCGCATCGATATTGCGCAGCGATACCAGGTCCTCCAGATCATTGGCTTGCTCACCCGGCGTGCTCGCCGTGGAGATGGTGATTTCAATATCCGGGTAGAGCGCCTCAAGGCGATTTTTCGCCTCCTCGGCGTGATAGTTGACCCCGCCCGTCCAGCCATGGGTCGCGGCGGGAATCGAGACCCCGATCGTATGTTCCTGGGCCACGGCAGCGCCGGAAAGCCCTATCGTTGAAGTGAGTGCAGCGGTGGTAACGAAGGTTGCCACTGCAGTCTTGATGGTTGGCATGGTGATACTCCTTTCGTGTTTGTACTTGTTATACGGTTGGAACCTTTGATGCAGCCATCGCTGCTATGAACTGGCGTTGCACTTCTTATGAGTTTTAGTGTCCGGGTTTCCTCCACGAAGCTCGCTGCAGGTAGACCGCCACGATAATGATGATCCCCTGCACCGTACCGTTGAGATAGTTGGAAATGGCGTCGGTCAGGTTGAGGATATTGCCAATCATGGTCAGCATGATGGCGCCTACCACGGTGCCCCAGATGCGCCCATGACCGCCCTTTAGCATGGTGCCGCCGATGATCACGGCGGCAATTGCCTCCAGCTCCCAGAGCACCCCGGTAGCCCCTGACGCAGAGCCCAGTCGAGGCACATAGATAATCGTCGCCAACGCCACGCACACGCCTTGCAGCATGTAGGTCATGGTCTTGATGCGGTCGACGTGAATGGCACTGTACTCGGCGACTTTTTCATTGGAGCCGATAGCAAAGCAGTAGCGCCCGAAGCGCGTGTAGTTGAGCAGGATGTAGCCAATAATGGCGACAAACAGAAATACCCAAACGGGGATGGTGATACCCAAAAAGCTGCCGTAATACACCGGGCGATAGATATCGCGCACCGCCCAATCCAGGGTCAGGGTGCCGCCATCGGCGAGGTAAGTAACCAGCGAGCGGTAAATCCCCATGGTGCCGAGGGTGACGATAAAGGCTTCGATCCTGCCTTTGGTGGTCACCATGCCGTTGATAAAGCCAGCGCAGAGTCCCAACAACAGCGAGGCCCCCACGCCAAACAGCACGGTGGTGAGCCCTGCGCCAAACTGCTCGACCAGACTGTTCATTAGAATGATCATCACCCCGGCAATAAAGGCCGCCATCGACCCCACAGACAGATCCAGCCCGCCAGCGGTAATCACGAAGGTGGCGCCGATGGCAATAATGCCGATAAAGGCGCTGCGGGTGAGCATGTTTGAAAGGTTATCCAGCCCCAGAAACGCCGGGTTGATAAGCACGCCGAGCAGCCCAAGGGCCACCAGCGCTACAAAGGGCCCCCAGGTTTTCAGGTCCACAGAGACCCCCTTCGATGCTGTCGTTTTATTAGGCATGACGCTGCTCATCGACCCCTACCCCCTTGATGCCGGATGCATACTGCATGATTTCTTGTTCGTTAATCTGTTCACCTTCAAGCACCCCGGTGAGCACGCCTGCGCACATCACCGCCACCCGGTGTGAAAGCCCGATCAACTCGCCCATCTCTGAGGAGATCAGGATGACCGAGCAGCCGGATTCGGTGAGCTCGCGAATAAAATGATAGATCTGGTGCTTGGTGCCGACATCGATACCACGCGTCGGCTCATTGATAACCACGATGTCAGGGTCGATGGACATCACCTTGGCAAGCAACAGCTTCTGCTGGTTGCCACCGGAAAGCTCGGCGGCGGTACGTACCGCTGTACGCAGGCGGATATCAAAGCGCTGGATGGCCTGCTGGAAGGCCTGCTCTTCGCGGCGGCGGTCGATGAGTGGGTGGCAGTGAGCACGTAAATTGAGCAGGGTGACGTTGGAGCGCAGATCCATGTTGAGCACCAGGCCTTTGCCTTTGCGATCCTCCGTCAAATAGGCAATCCGCTGGTGCACCACATCACGCAAATTTTTCAACACGACCGGCTGGCCGTTGCGCAGCACCTGCCCAGCACTTTTATCGCGCAGGCCCAGCACCGCTTCCATCAGCGCGGTGCGGCCAGCGCCCACGATGCCGCCAAACCCAAGTACTTCGCCACGGCGTAGGGTAAAGCTGGCCTGTTTCACAGCACCGGGCACCACGACGTCTCGCGCCTCAAGCACCACCGGCGCATCAGGCGGAATATCCGTACGCGGCGGATACATCTCGGTGATTTCCCGGCCCACCATCAGGCGAGCCAGTTCCTCCTTGCTGCGTCCGGCCATTGCACCACTATCCACCAGATGACCGTCGCGCAGCACCGTTACACGATCAGCGATCTGCTCGATTTCGCGCAGCTTATGGGAGATATACAGAATCGCCACACCCCGCTCACGCAGGCGGGCAATCAGCTCGAACAGTACGATTACTTCGTTTTCGGTCAGAGTGGCGGTGGGCTCATCCATGATCAGCACGCGCACATCGCGGGTTATCGCCTTGGCGATCTCGACCATCTGCTGATCGGAGGTGCTCAAGTCTTTCACTCTCGCGCGTGGATCAACGTCAGTCTCAAGTTCAGCCAACGCCTCTTTGCTGCGCTCTCGCATGGTGCGGCGATCCAGCAGTAACCCGCGGCGCAATTCGCGACCCAAAAAGATGTTTTCTTCCACACTAAGTTGTTCAGCCAGCGCCAGTTCCTGGTGGATCATGACCACACCATCGGCTTCTGCCTCGCCGCTTGAGCGGTAATGCCGCTGCTTGCCATCGAGAAACACCTCGCCCGAGGTAGGACGAAGATAACCGGCAAGGATTTTGACCAACGTCGATTTACCGGCGCCGTTCTCGCCCAGCAGCGCGTGCACTTCGCCCGCCTGCAGGTCGAGATCAACGTCGAATAACACCTGATTTTCGCCGAAAGAGCGACAGACTTGCCGCGCCGATAAGAGCATGAGCCACCTGTTTATTGCTGTTGTTGTTATGCGTGCCGGTCTTGCCAATATTGCTTTTTACAGCATGCTGGCCTATTTACTTTAGGTACTAAAATAAATAACTGCATATGCAACTTAGGTCGCATTTTGGCCATCAGGCGAACACGCCAGGATGAGAACGTGAATCGACCTTCCCGTCCTGCTCAACAATGGCGATATTTATGGCCCTACCGTCCACTGATACCAGCCGCCACGATAATACCCTGGCGGTGATTCGAACCTTGCGCGACCGAGGGCCAGCCGCGCGTGTCGATCTGGGCACACTGAACGGGATTAGCTCCGCCACCGTGACCTCGATCAGCGCCGAGCTGCTTCAACAGGGCTTGATTACGGAAAGACCGCCCGAAGCACCGCGACCCAACGGCCGTGGACGGCCGAAAACCCTGATTGAACTCGCCTCCGATGCCGCCTGCGTAGTGTGCATCAAGCTATCGATCAATGAGATCCAACTGGTAGTGGGTGACTTTGCGGGCCAGGTACGTCACAGCGAACACCACACGGTGTCCACCTTGATGCTCACCGCCGACAGCCTGGAAACACTGCTGGAAGAGAAAATCAGTGCGGTTTGCACCCAACAACTGGAAGGCTTCCAACGCCTGGCGGGTATCTGCCTGGCGGTGCAGGGCGTGGTGTCGTCGCAAAGCGGCACGGTTATCTGGTCGCCCGCCCTGAGCTTTCGTAACGCACCGCTATCGGCACGTTTAGCGGAGCGTTTTCACTGCGACGTGCTGCTGGAAAACGACGCCAACTGTATCGCCAGGGTGCTGTCAGCGCAGCCCGCCTACGCTGACAGCCCCAACCTGGTGGTCATCATGCTGGGTTACGGCATCGGCATGTCGGTGTTGATCAATGGCGTGCCGTTTCTGGGCGCCAATGGCTCAGCGGCCGAGTTTGGGCATAGTAAATACCAGCCCGACGGCGCCCTGTGTGCCTGCGGGCGACGCGGCTGTATCGAAGCCTACGCCAGCGACTACGCGCTCTATCGCGCCGCCGCCGAGCACCTGGAACCCCCCTCTGGCGATAGTGCACACCCCTCCGAACAGCAGATGCAGGCGCTAACCCAGTTGGCATTACAAGGTAACTCGGTAGCCAAGCGCATCTATACAGAAGCAGGCCAAGCGTTGGGCTATGGCATCGCCAATGTGCTGGCACTGTTCAACCCCGACCTGGTACTGATTACCGGTTCCGGGGTGCGCGGCTTTGATGCCATGCAAACCGCCATGCACAGCGCCATTGATGACGCCCTGGTGGCCGAACTAAGGGGCACTACCCGCATCGAAAGCTGCGCCTGGGATCGCGACATGACCTGCATGGGCGGCATCGCCATGACGCTGAACGCCACCGATAGCCAGACGCTGCTGGCTAGCGGTTAATGGGCGTCAGTCGTGATAAACCACACTGCGCCCTCCATCGATGGTCAAGCAGCTGGCGTTGATAAAAGGGGCTTCATCTGAGGCCAAGAAGACCACCGTCATGGCGACTTCTTCTGGTTTCCCGAGCCGCCTAGGCGGCAGTAGCGCTTCGATGCGAGCCTTCGCCGCTGCAGGGTCATCGAAGGTCTGCCAATGGGCCTCTACCGACGGGGTGGCGATATAGCCCGGCGCAATGGCATTGACCCGCACGCCGCGTGGGGCGTATTCAATGCCGAGTGATCGGGTTAGACCAATCAAGCCGTGCTTGGCCACCGGGTAGGGGAAGCAGCCGGGAATAATTGAGAAGCTGTGGGTGGAGGCGACATTGATGATGGCACCGCCACCCTGCTCAATGAGGTCAGGCAGTACTGCCCGGCTGCAGTGCCATGCGCCTTCCAAATCCACTGATAAGCAGCGCTGCCAAGCTTCGTCAGGCATGGCCAGTGGCTCATGGAAGACATTCATTCCTGCGTTATTAACCAGGGTGGTTAAAGGTCCAGAGAGCTTGCGGGACTTTGCTACGGCAGCTTCCACCGCATACCGGTCGCCAATGTCAGCAACGACTGCTTGGGCCTGATGACCAGCGCTACGTAGCTGAGCAGCCAGCCGTTCCACGCTATCGCCGTCTCTATCCAGTAAGACGACCGTGGCACCCTCGCGAACACAGGCTTCGGCAATGGCGCGGCCGATACCGGTGGCGGCCCCGGTCACCAGTATATGCTTGGCGCCCAACCTGGCGGACATGGCGTTTCCTGTACGGTTAATCTTCAGTGAATCAATGCGAGTGGCGCGGCACATCAGAACCCCGGCAACCGACCAGGAAGTCGAAGTCACAGCCTTCGTCCGCCTGGAGGACTCGCTCGATGTACAGTTGCCGGTAGCCACCCTGGCTGGCAATCAGCGTCGAGGCCGCCGTAGGGTCGCTTTCGGCCAGGCGTGAGGCCAGCTCTTCGTCGCTGATGTCCAGGTGCAGTCGGCCGCTGTGACAGTCGAGCTCGATCCAGTCGCCGTTGCGCACCGCGGCCAGCGGGCCGCCCGCGGCGGCTTCCGGGGCAACGTGCAGCACCACGGTACCGTAGGCGGTGCCGCTCATGCGGGCGTCGGAAATCCGCACCATGTCGGTCACGCCCTGGGCGAGGATCTTGGGTGGCAGGCCCATATTGCCCACCTCGGCCATGCCGTGATAACCCCGGGGGCCGCAGTGTTTCATGACCAGAATGTCGTTGGCTTCCACGTCCAGGTCCGGGTCGTTGATGCGCGCCTTGTAGTCGTCGAAGTCTTCGAAGACCACCGCGCGGCCGCGGTGCTGCATGAGTTCGGCTTTCGCCGCCGAGGGCTTGAGCACCGCGCCGTTGGGCGCGAGATTGCCGCGTACCACGCAGATGCCGCCATCCGCGGTGAGCGGGTTGTACAGCGGGCGGATCACCTCGTCGTTGTACAGCGGGGCGTCCTGAACATTTTCCCACAGTGTCTTGCCGTTGACGGTCAAGGCGTCCTTGAAGGGCAGCCGGTCGGCTTCGCCCAGGCGTCTGAGCACCGCGGGTAGGCCGCCGGCGTAGTAGAACTCTTCCATCAGAAAGCGCCCCGAGGGCTGCAGATCCACTACGGTGGGGGTGCCACGCCCGACTCGGCTCCAGTCGTCCAGGGTGAGGTCAACACCGATGCGCCCGGCAATCGCCTTGAGGTGAATCACCGCGTTGGTGGAGCCTCCGATGGCGGCGTTGGTGCGAATGGCGTTATCAAAGGCTTCCTTGGTGAGGATCTTGGAGAGCTTGAGGTCTTCATCGACCATCTCGACAATCCGGTTACCGGAGAGGTGGGCCAGCACGTAGCGGCGGGAGTCCACCGCCGGGATGGCGGCGTTGTGGGGGAGCGAAACGCCCAGCGACTCCGACATACAGGCCATGGTGGAGGCGGTGCCCATGGTGTTGCAGGTCCCCGCGGAGCGCGACATGCCGGCTTCGGCGGCCATGAAGTCGTGCATCGAGATCTCACCCGCCTTGACCTGCTCGGAGAGCTGCCAGACCACGGTGCCGGAGCCGATATCCTTGCCCTTGTGCTTGCCGTTGAGCATTGGCCCGCCGGTGACCACGATGGTGGGGATATCGCAGCTTGCCGCGCCCATCAGCAGCGCCGGGGTGGTCTTGTCGCAGCCCACCAGCAGCACCACGCCGTCCATGGGGTTGCCGCGAATGGCTTCTTCCACGTCCATGCTGGCCAGGTTGCGGGTGAACATGGCCGTGGGGCGCAGGTTGGATTCGCCGTTGGAGAACACCGGAAACTCGACCGGGTAGCCGCCCGCTTCCAGAATGCCCTGCTTGACGTGCTCCGCCAGCTTGCGGAAGTGAGCGTTGCACGGCGTCAGCTCCGACCAGGTGTTACAGATCCCGATAATCGGCTTGCCCTGAAACTCATGGTCAGGAATGCCCTGATTTTTCATCCAGCTGCGGTACATGAAGCCGTTCTTGTCGGCGGTGCCGAACCACTCTGCGCTACGCAGCGGACGTTGACGTTTGACCATGAGGTTAACTCCTTGTTTTGAATCAGTGACGGCTGAAGACCTGAGAACGTCTGCGCCGAATGTGCAAAACACTAAACTACCCACCCACACTGGTCGACCATACAAAAGTATATGTTGAACAATTACTCTTAATGTTCAACATTACTCTCGCAGGAATTATCAAATAGTCGCTTCACAACAACAAAGGTGAGGAATTCTAGCCATGCTCAAAACGAAATACAGCTCGCTACTGACCGGTTCAGTGCTCCTGCTGGGCCTCTCGGCGGCTCAGGCAGCCGAATACGAATGGAAGTTTCAGGCATCCGAAACCTCGGGCGAGCCCAGCTTCAAGATCAAACAGGAATGGGCCGACAAGATCACGACAATGACCGACGGTCGGGTTGAGATCGAGGTAATGCCGATCAACTCCGTGGTGGGTCCCACCGAGACACTGACCGCGGTTAGTTCGGGTATCCTTCAGGGCCATATGACCGACCCCAGCTACTTCTCCGGCCAGGATCCCGCTTTCGGCATGCTCGGCAACCTGGTCGGCGCCTGGCAGAACCCCTACGACTTCCTGGAGTATATGAAGTACGGCGGCGGTGAAGAACTCTACAACGAACTGGTCGAGCCCTATGGTAGCCACCTGATAGCCGCCGCCACCTTTCCGTTAGAGTCGGTGCCCTCCACTGTCCCCATTGAATCGATTGAGGATTTTGAGGGCCTCAAGATCCGCGCACCGCAAGGCATGGTGTACAACATCTTTGAGCGCATCGGTGCCACGCCGGTCAACTTACCGGGCTCCGAGGTGTATACCGGGCTGGAGAAAGGCGTGATCGACGCCGCAGACTCCACGGTACTCTCGAATAACGACGCCATGGGCCTGCACGCTTTCGCCCCTTACCCGCTGTATCCAGGCTTTCACTCCATGCCGATGATCGCCGTATCGATCAATAAGGATATCTGGGATGGCCTGCCCGAGGACCTTCAGACGACCTTGCAGACGGCCTTTGATGGCATGGCCTATGACCTGATTGCCCGCCTCAAGGAGCAAGATATCGAGACGCTGCAACGGCTTCAGGAAGACCCTGAGGTTCACCCCTTCAACCTGCCGGAAGAAGAGCGTCAGAAATTCCGTAACGCGGCTGAGCAGGAGTGGCAAGAGTGGGCCGGCGAGAATGAAATGACCCAAAAGATCTATGACTCCGCCACCGCCTTTTTGCGCTCGCGCAATCTGCTTTAACTCAGCCTCATCTCACTAACCATCGCATCGCTCGGGGAATTCATCGACCCGAGCGATGTTCGTAGAGTCGCGCCATGTCTCAAAAAACACCTGACAATCAATACCGCTCTCCTCCCACTCATGATCTTCCCGAGATCCTCGAAACGGAGGAGGTCCCCCCCGAGCGTAACGCGCTTGACCGCCTGATCGTACGTGGTGGCAGGGCGGTTTCCTGGCTGGTGCTTGTGGCGATGGGCATTAGCGTCGTGGAAGTTTTCATGCGCTACGGTTTTAACAATCCCACCTCCTGGGTACACGAAACCGTGGTATTTCTGATTGCCGTTATTTTCGTGCTTGGCGGCCCGGCGGCCATGGCGCGCAATAGCCATATTCGCGTCAAGGTGCTCTACGACAGCGCCGGCCCAACGCTGAAGTGCTGGATGGATCGCTTTAACGACCTGCTGACGCTGATTTTTTGCATGTCGATGAGCTACGCCGCTTTTTACATGTTCTGGGGCGCGACGCATAACCCGCTGGGCGAATGGTCGCTGGAGCGCTCAGGCACCTCCTGGAATCCGCCTTTTCCTGCCATGGTCAAGGGCATGATTTTTTTTGCTCTGACACTGATGACGCTGCAGGCCTTGCTGCACCTATGGCAATCGCTTAAAGCGAAACCCCATACCAGTACCGGGGAGACGCGCTGATGGATATTTCAACCGCAACAATCCTCATGGTGGGTGCTATTTTCGCGCTGCTGGTTACCGGTTTGCCGTTGGCATTCATTACCGGCTTGGTGGCCATGGCCTTCACCTTTGGCTGGTTCGGCGAGGCGGCGCTGCCACTGGTCACCAGCCGCGTCTATGGGTTTATCACCGAATATTCGCTGGTAGCGGTGCCCATGTTCGTGTTGATGGCGTCACTCTTGGATCGATCTGGCATCGCCAAGGACCTGTTCAACGCCATGCGCGTTTTTGCCGGCCGTCTGCCAGGCGGCGTCGCGGTGCAGACCATTGTGGTGGCATTCTTCCTGGCTGCCCTTTCGGGCATTATCGGCGGGGAGATCGTCCTGCTGGGGATTCTGGCACTGCCGCAAATGCTCCGCCTGGGCTACGACAAGCGTCTCTCCATTGGTGTGGTGTGTGCCGGTGGCGCCCTGGGCACCATGATGCCGCCCTCTATCGTGCTGATTATCTATGGCCTGATCGCCAGTGTATCGATTGCCGACCTGTTCGCTGCTGCCGTTACCCCCGCCATCATCCTGATGGGCTCCTATATCGCCTATGTGCTGGTGCGCTGCCTGAGAAATCCCGCGCTGGGTCCGCCATTGGATAAGGACACCCAGGACAACCCTTTCGCCAGTAAACTGGACGCCGTCAAAGCCATTCTGCTTCCAGGGCTGATTGCCTTTCTCGTGCTGGGCACTATCTACGGCGGCATCGCCTCGGTCACCGAGGCAGCGGCCATGGGTGTCTTCGGCGTACTGCTCGCCACCATCGTGCGCGGCGAGTTCACCCCCAGCATGCTGCACCATAGCCTGGGCCAAACCATGAACACCTGCGGCATGATCATCTGGATCGGCATCGGCGCCGCCGCCCTGGTGGGCGTCTACAATCTGATGGGCGGCAACCGCTTTGTGTCGAGCCTGATCCTGGGGCTCGACGTCGCGCCGATTGTGATCATTCTGGTAATGATGGCCATCATGCTGGTACTCGGGCTATTTCTCGACTGGATCGGGATCGCCATGCTGGCCCTGCCGATCTTTCTGCCCATCGTCACTCAACTGGGGTTCGACCCGATCTGGTTCGGTATTCTGTTCGCCGTCAATATGCAGGTGTCGTTCCTGTCACCGCCCTTCGGGCCCGCCGCCTTCTACCTTAAAAGCGTGGCACCGCCGGATATCAGCCTGAAGGATATCTACCTGTCTGTACTACCCTTTATGGCCATTCAGCTGTGCATACTCGCGGCGCTATTGATGTGGCCGCAACTGGCCATTTGGCCACTATGATAACCGCCACCTGCATGAGGAGAACGCCATGCGAATAATTCAGTGTGACCACCAGGGCCAGGTTCGCGCCGCGCTGGTCGAGAGCGAAGAGCAAGTCAGACTGCTCGACGGCGATACCTACACCCTGGCCAACCGGGCGATTAGTGCCGGCAAGCCGCTCAGCGAAATGGTGACAGGAGCGCTCACCGATACCCGCCTTGATTACCAGGCGCTGGTCGACGATAAGCGCCTGCTGCCACCGCTGACGCACACCGACCCGGCGCACTGCCTGGTGACCGGCACTGGCCTTACTCATCTGGGCAGTGCCGATACCCGCTCGGCGATGCACGCAAAAGCTCAAGCGGCTGAAGAGGATATGACCGATTCCATGCGCATGTTCAAGCTGGGCGTGGAAGGTGGCAAACCCGGTGCTGGTAAGCCGGGCGCGCAGCCGGAGTGGTTCTACAAGGGCGACGGCCAGTGCGTGGTGGCCCCGGAAGCAGCGATCCCCTCCCCCGCCTTTGCTGAAGATGCCGGCGAGGAGCCCGAACTGGCAGGGCTTTACGTGATTGGCAACGATGGTCAACCCTGGCGAGTCGGCTATGCTTTGGGTAACGAGTTCTCAGACCACGTCACCGAGCGCTTCAACTACCTGTGGCTGGCTCATTCCAAGCTACGCGCCTGCAGCTTTGGGCCCGAGCTATTGATCGGTGAGTTGCCAGCGCACTTAGAGGGCACCAGCCGTATCCAGCGCAATGGCGAAACGGTGTGGGAGAAACCCTTTCTTACCGGCGAGGCCAACATGGCACACAGCCTGGCTAACCTGGAATATCACCATTTTAAATACCCGGGATTCCGCCGACCCGGCGATGTCCATGTGCACTTTTTCGGCACCGCAACACTCAGCTTCGCCGACGGCATCAAGGTGCGCGAAGGCGATTGCTTTGAGATCAACATCCATGAATTTGGCCGCGCCCTGCGCAACCCGCTAAGGGTTGAAGCAGACGCACCGGCCATCAGCGTGAAACCGCTTTAACACCTGATTTTTTACACCAACAGGAGGCTGTATGACTCTGGAAGGCAAACTACTTATTGGCCAGCAGGCCATCAGCGGTAAACAGGCGGACATTCAAGCCGTCAATCCCGCCACCGGCAAGGCCCTGGACCCCGTCTACCCCGGCGGTAGCAAAGCGGAAGTCGAGCAAGCGTGTGAACTTGCCGAAGCGGCTTACGCCACTTACCGCGAAACCTCGCTTGAAGACCGAGCCGTGTTCCTCGAAACCATCGCCAGCGAGATCGAGGCAATCGGCGAAGCACTGACCGAGCGTGGCGTCGCCGAAACCGGCCTCCCCGAGGCGCGTCTGCAGGGCGAACGTGGCCGCACATGTGGCCAGCTACGCTTGTTCGCCAACGTGGTACGGGCCGGCGAATGGCTCGATGTGCGCATTGATCCCGCACTGCCCGACCGCGAACCGATGCCGCGCGTCGACCTGCGCCAGCGGCATATCGGCCTGGGCCCGGTCGCGGTATTTGGCGCCAGCAACTTCCCGCTGGCCTTTAGTGTGGCCGGTGGCGATACCGCGTCGGCGCTGGCCGCAGGCTGCCCGGTGGTGGTCAAGGGTCACTCCGCCCACCCCGGCACCTCCGAGTTGGTCGGCCGCGCCATTCAACGCGCCGTTGCCAAGTGCAACCTGCCTGAAGGCGTCTTTTCACTGCTGTTTGGTTCGGGCAAAGAGATTGGTCAGGCGCTGGTCGCCGACCCGCGCATTCAGGCGGTGGGCTTCACCGGTTCACGCAGTGGCGGTACGGCACTAATGGCCACTGCCCAGGCGCGTCCTCAGCCGATCCCGGTCTACGCCGAGATGAGTTCCATCAACCCGGTGTTCCTGCTACCGGAAGCGCTCAAGGCACGCGCCAACGCCATCGCCGAAGGCTTCGTCGGCTCCCTCAACATGGGCGCCGGTCAGTTCTGCACCAACCCTGGCTTGGTAATCGGGGTGAAGGGTGCCGACCTGGATGCCTTCATCGATACCGCTGGCGAAGGTGTCAAAGGGAGTGCCGCCCAGACCATGCTCACACCGGGCGTTCATGGTGCCTACAACGATGGCATCGGCGCCCTGGCTAATCACCCCAACGTTCGCAACGTCGCCCGGGGTCAGGCCGGCGAAGGCCCGAATGCTTGCCAAAGCGGACTGTTTGTCGCTAGTGCGACCGACTTCCTGGCAGATGAGACTTTGCAAGCCGAAGTATTCGGCGCCAGCTCGCTGGTCATTGAATGCGCCAACGTCGACGAAATGCAGCGGGTCGCTTCCCAGGTCGAAGGACAGCTCACCATTACGCTACAGATGGATGACGGCGACCTGGCGACCGCCAAGCAACTGCTGCCAACCCTGGAGCGCAAGGCAGGCCGGATCCTGGCCAACGGCTGGCCAACCGGTGTAGAAGTGTGCCATGCCATGGTGCACGGCGGGCCTTATCCGGCGACATCGGACTCCCGCACCACCTCGGTGGGCAGCGCGGCGATTTTCCGCTTCCTGCGCCCGGTGTGCTACCAGGCGTTGCCGGAAGGGTTACTGCCCGAGGCGCTCCGTGACGGCAACCCCTATGGCGTATCTCGTCTGGTCGATGGCAAGCGCGAATAAACAAGCGCGACTTGAGACCTTACTCAATAAAGGCGTCGGTGGTTTCACGATGACCGTATAAAAATGCATCGGCGACCTGGCGCAGCGGGGCAACATCCACCTCGCTGCGTTTTTTTGTGATCAATTCGCCAAAACGCGCGTAGAGGCCTTGATATTCGCGCTCTTCAGCGTCGATGAGAACGTCGTCGTCAATCACTAGACGGCAGCCGCCCTGGGTAAGGCTCAGGCGGCTTCCATCACTGTCGATATGCATATCCCAGGTGGGCGGGCCGGGTTGACGAAAGTCAAAATCAGCCTCAATCAGCGCGCCTTCTGGATCGGTGAAGGAGAGCTCCGCTGCAATGGGGGTTTGCGCGTTACTGGGTACCTGCAACCGTGCTTTTTGCAGGAAAAATGGCTGCGGCAAAATAGCGGTGGCAATCGAAAGCGCGTTAATACCCGGATCAAATACGCCCATGCCACCGACCTCCCAGATCCACGCCTGGCCTGGGTGCCATACCCGAACATCTTCCTTCCATTCGATCTCCACTCGCTGCACCTGACGCTCACTCAACCACTTCCGGGCCTGGGCCACACCGGGAGCAAACCGCGAATGCCAGGCGGCAAACAGGCTAACGCCCTGCCTGGAAGCGGTGGCAATCAAGTCCTCCACTTCGCTTAGCGTTGCCCCTGGCGGCTTTTCCAGCAGCACGTGCTTGCCGCGCAAGAGCGCCGCCCGCGCCTGGGAGTAGCGCAAGTGGGTTGGTGTGCAGATCGCGACGGCGTCGATATCCGGATGAGCATCAAGCATCGCTTCCAGACCTTGATAGCCAGGTAAATCCGGCAATGAAGTATAAGGATCCGCCGTGGCGACAAGATGGCAGTTCGGGGTGGCAGCTATCGCCGGCAGGTGCTGGTCGCGGACGATCTTGCCCACGCCAACCAGGCCAAGGGTAAAGTCAGACATACGCTTACCTCAATTGAAAACGTTCACTCTAGAGAAGCGATCGGGAGTCAGTGTGCGGTATGGAGCAGCTCGACAGTGCGTCCTAATGAGCTGGCGCTATGTTCAAGACCCAGCGCTTCCGCGGTACCCGCCAATACGGCTTGGGAAGCTAAAAAAGCCTCACGGGGTCGGCGCAACCGAATGCTCTCCATGAGATGTCGATGGCGTTCCAGACTCTCTTCAGGGTCGGAGGCACTCTCGTTGGACATGGATATCAGCATATAGATGGAGGGGCGCAGAATATGGGATAGCTGTGCCCAGACGATATTGTGGGTCGCCTTGAAGATCGCTTCGTGGAAAGCAATATCGCATTCGCTATGCAGTCGTCGCTCTTCTTCGCAAGTCGCATTGCGCAGGTTCTGCCCCAGGCCCTCAAAGGCTTCCTCGATGGCGACCAGATCCCGTGCCTTGGCACGCTTGGCGGCGGTCATTGCCACATAGGGTTCAACGTCCAGGCGAAAGGCGAGGATTTCGCGCTGAATATCCGGGTTGGGGGCGGCGTAGCGGGTTAACCAGTCGGTCACCTGGGCGTCGAGAATGTGCCACTCCGAGTATTCACGCACCTTGGAGCCATGGCCGGAAATACGCTCAATAATGCCAGCATCCACCAACTGACGCAGGTCGCTACGCACCGCTGAGCGATTGATCGCGAAGCGCTCGCATAGGTCCAGTTCACGGGGTACAAAATCGCCCGGATGATAATGCCCTCCGAAAATCTCCTCGGCGAGATGCTCGGCGATACTGGGGCGAGCGGTGGGTTTCCTTAAAGATGAAGTCAATGCGGTAGGCCCCTGTTTCAATTCCTGTCAATCATAACGTATTTGACCGGTCGACTGTCACCGAAAGGGCATCAAGCCCCGCCCGTTGTCTCAGTTCCAGCCGCCGTTCATAAAGGCCTTTAGCGCTCAGAGTGCCCAGTACCAGGACACCGCCAACCATGGCCATCGGCGCTGGCTGTTCGGCCAGAATCCACCAGGCCAGCAGCGTGCCTATCACTACTTCCAGAAGTAACAGCAAACCGACTTCAGCGGACGGGAGATACAGCGGCCCACGCTGCAACAGCGTCACCCCGCAAGGCACAATTATCAGACAGAGCAGGATCACCACGGCTAGCTGGTTGGCGGCTGGCAGGGCCGGTTCGCTCCCCGCCAGCCAAAACAGGCCGGCGACACTACCTACAACAATACCGTTGAACACCAGCATGGGGCTCATATCCACCCCCGGGCGCGTCCGGCAGAGGGTGAAGTTGATCGCCAGGGTTGTCGCCGCCATCAAGGCGAAAGCATTACCCAACCAGGAGCCAGCGCCCGCGTCATCGAGGGCGATCATCGCAATACCCAGCATGCAAATAAAAATTGCCAGCCAGGTACGTCTGGGCAGACGCTCCTTGAGGATAATCCAGGAGAGTACGGCCGCAATTAACGGTGAACTGGCCAATATCATCAGTACGTTGCCCGCTTTCGTGTACTGGTTGCCCAGCACGAAACCGCAGGTGGTCAGGCTGAACAGCAGCGCAACGGCGATGCCCGTCCAGCCACAGCGCCGGTACGCTGCCAGGGTGCCTCGCCCGTAGCGCATCAGGGCGATCAGCAGAAACCCCAACCCTGAAAGAAAGCCACGCCACATCAAAATTTCTGCATCGGGGAGGTCGGCCACTTTGATCAGCAGGGCGTCCGGCGCCATGATGATTGCGCCACCCGCGGTCAACAGCAGGCCCTGCTGGCGATGCGACAAAGTACTAAAATGGCTCATTCTGGTGCTTGTCCTTTTGTGTCCGTGACCGCCCCTTTAATGGTTATCCCTGGGCGGATGCTGGCGGGCGACATCGCGATACTTGCTTGCGGTCTCCAGCGTCATACCGCGATCCAGCGGTTCCACCATGCTGCGCTGAATTTCTTGCCAGGGCGTCTGGTGGCCCGGATAGCGATAGCCCCCCTGCTGGGCCAAGCGCTCTCGGCGTGCGTCCAGTTCACTGGCATCAATCAACAGCTGCACCTCACCGCGCTTGAGATCGACCCGCAGCTGGTCGCCACTTTCCAGCAGCGCCAAGCCCCCGCCGGTAGCGGCTTCCGGGGAGGCATTGAGAATCGACGGCGAACCGGAAGTGCCCGACTGGCGGCCATCGCCCAGGCACGGCAACGATTCGATGCCCTGTTTAATCAGCGCTTCCGGCGGCTGCATATTGACCACTTCGGCACCACCGGGGTGGCCGACGGGGCCTGCGCCGCGCATCACCAGAATGGTGCGCGCGTCGATGTTGAGCGCCGGGTCATCAATTCGAGCGTGATAATCCTCGGAGCCATCGAATACCACCACCTTGCCTTCAAAGGCATCGGGGTCGTTGGGGTCATTCAGGAAGCGTTCGCGAAAATCCCGGGAGATCACGCTGGTCTTCATCAGCGCCGAGTCGAACAGGTTGCCCTTGAGGTTGAGGAAGCCCGCGTGCTCGACCAGCGGGTCGGCATAGCGACAGATTACATCGGCATCCCGGGTTTCGCGGCCTTCCAGATTATCGCCAATAGAGCGGCCATTGACCGTCAGCGCGTCGCCGTGCAGCTTACCGGCGGTATGTAACTCATGGAGGATCGCCGGAACGCCCCCCGCGCGGTGGAATTCTTCACACAGGAAGGCACCTGCCGGCATGACATTGGCCAACAGCGGAATCTCATGGCCCAGCCGCTGCCAATCATCATTATCCAACTCAATGCCCGCATGACGGGCAATGGCATTAATGTGCACCGGCGCATTTGAAGAACCGCCCAATGCCGAACACGCCACAATGGCATTCTCGAACGCTTCCCGGGTCAGGATATCCAGTGGCCGGACATCTTCCCATACCATATCGACGATCCGCGTACCGGTATCATAAGACACCATGGCACGCTCCTTGTAGGGCGCGGGTATCACCGCCGACCCTGGCAGGCTCATTCCCAGCACTTCAGCCATGGAGTTCATGGTGGAGGCGGTGCCCATGGTATTGCAGTGGCCAATTGAAGGCGCCGAGTCGCTGGCCCGGGAAAGAAACTCGGCGTAGTCGATATCCCCCGCCGCCAGACGCTTGCGTAGCTCCCAGATAATCGTGCCCGAACCGACCCGATCGGCACCGCGCCAGCCATTCAGCATCGGCCCGCCGGACAGCACAATGGCCGGAATATTCACCGTTGCAGCGGCCATCAATGCCGCCGGGGTGGTTTTATCGCAGCCGGTCGTCAGTACCACACCGTCTAGCGGGTAGCCATGCAACACCTCCACGATACCTAAGTAGGCGAGATTTCGATCCAGCGCCGCGGTGGGCCGGCGGACATTTTCGTGGATAGGATGCATGGGGAACTCGAACGGCACTCCCCCTGCCGCGCGAATACCGTCTTTGACCCGTTTTACCAGCTCGATATGATGGCGATTGCATGGGGTCAAATCGGACCCCGACTGACAAATACCAATAATCGGCTTACCGCTGGTCAGTTCATCGAGCGTAATGCCGTAATTAAGGTAGCGCTCGATGCACAACGCCGTTGTGCCGGGGTGGTCAGGGTTGTCGAACCAGTAACGTGACCGCAATTGCTCAGGAGTTATGCGTTGAAAATTGGCCATGGTATCGCTCCACGCCTAGAGTGAATATTGAAAGTTAGTAAGCAAGGTACGCTTTCTTCGCTTTCAGGTCGACACATACAAAAGTATATGTTGAACATACAATAAAAACGTTAGACATTAGCCTAGGGATTGCGGTGCTTGCCATATAAGGCAGCGCCGCTGACACACAACTACAACAGACGCCACGCTGCAGTTCGCTTGCAAGATATCCTCAGTGAAGTGGCCTGCGGCACGCCAGGAGAGTGACAATGCATTATCTATGGAAACGCACCCTGTTAATGACCGGTGCCACACTGCTCAGCTCAGGCATGGCTTACGCACAAACGCCTGATCTTTCCGACCCGCCCGAGATTGATGGCGAAAAGGTGGGTGACCACGGCAGCGTTACCTTACGCATGGGGCTTGGCTTGGCCGAAAGCTCTCCCCAGTACATCTCCAGCGAGTACTTCGCCGATATTCTTGAACAGCGTAGCGACGGTCGAATAACAGTTAATGTCTTCCCCAACAGCCAGCTCGGTGATGACGTGCAGATGATGGAAATGCTGCAGACCGGTACGCTGGATATGACCTACCCCTCTTCATCACCTGCAACGAGCTACGTCGAGGAACTGGCCGTATTTGACCTGCCCTTCTTGCTGCCTACCCGGGAAGCAGCTGTTGCGGCGATGCGCAGCGAAGCCGCCCAGGAGATGCTTGATGCCTTTGACGGCACCGGCATCAAAGCCCTCGCCTTCTCTGAAAATGGTTTCCGCCAGCTATCCAATAGTGCCCGGGAAGTCTCCTCGCCAGAGGATGTCGCAGGCCTGGACGTTCGCGGCTTGGCAATTCGCACCATGGAAAATCCGGTACACCTGGATATCTGGGAAGCGCTGGGCGCCAACCCCACGCCCATGGCCTTCGGTGAGCTGTTCTCGGCCATGGAACAGGGCGTTGTTGACGGCCAGGAAAACCCCTGGAGCACTATTCTGACCTCCAACTTCTACGAGGTTCAGGAATTCGGTTCAGAAACCCGCCACGTCTACACACCTTTTATCAAGATGATTTCCGAACGCACTTGGGACGATTTAGATCCTGAGTACCAAGCGCTTATTCAAGAAGCCGCGCTGAAAGCAGCCGATTATGAAATCCAGCTTTCCGCCGAGTACGACGACTGGTCGCGTAATCAGCTTGAAGAACGCGGCATGAAGATCACCCGTCTGGATGACGAGCAAATTGCCGCTTTCCAGGAAGCGGTACAGCCCGTTTATGAAGAGTGGGCCCCCCGCATCGGCGAAGACCTGGTTGAGGAATTCCAGCAGATCGCCGAATCGTCCATTACGGAATAAGCGTCGCGTTACTGTCGCTCTGTCAGCCAAGACAAGGGGCGTAGGCCCCTTGTCTTGCCGTTACTCGCCTCTGCGGAGAGCTTATGGACTTCCCCGATACGCAAATTCCAGATACGGCGGCCTTTCTCGACGACCCCCAGCGCCAGCCGTTGGAAATCGACCCCGAGCAGCGCCAGGGTCCCGCCTTGTTTCGCTGGCTGACGCTGGCCATGGAGCACGTGATTGCGGCATTGCTATTAGCGTTAATCGTCTCGGTATCGGTCAATGTGGTGGGTCGCGCCGTGTTCAACAATTCCGTGCCCTGGGCCGATGAGCTGGCCCGTATGCTGTTCATCTGGCTGATTTTTATCGGCGCGGCGGCGGCCTTTGCGCGCTTTGAACACATCGCCGTGGATATTCTGGTGCGTCGGCTACAGCCCCGCGCCGCCCATATGCTGTATCTACTCCAGCACACCATTATCACTGTATTGATGGGTGTCATCATCTGGGGGGGCTATCTAGTGATGTCACGCGCATCCGGGCAAACGGCCATCCTTAATGTGCCCTGGAATCTCGTTAATGTCTCATTCGTGCTTTGCGCATGCTTTATTGGTTCAGTGTCAATTTGGCGCGCCTGGAAGAGCATTCAACAAATACGTTCCCCCAACGCAACGCCGAACGCCGGTGGAGGCTGCTAAACCATGCTATGGATTTTTCTCGGCATCCTGTTTGTTTCGTTAGCTTTGGGCCTGCCGATTGCATTTGGCTTGGGCATCGCCGCCGTGGTCATGGCGGTACTCTCTGATATACCGCTCTCGATCCTGATCGAGCAGTCGATTCGTGGCGTAAACAGCTTTCCCCTGCTGGCCATTCCGTTCTTTATCATGGTCGGTGAAGTCATGAGCAACGGCGGCATTGCCCGTCGTCTCATGGAACTGGCCGGTGCCCTGGTGGGTTTCGTGCGCGGCGGCCTGGGTCAGGTGGCGATTACCGGCTCGATGTTCTTCGGTGGGATTAGTGGCTCAGCCGTTGCCGATACCGCCGCCACCGGGGCGATGATGATCCCCTCCATGACCAAGCAAGGGTACACAGCGCCACAGGCCACCGCCATCAACACCGTCTCGTCAGTCATCGGCATTATCATTCCACCCTCTATTCCGCTGATCCTGTTTGGCATTGTTACCGAGACGTCGATCAGCCGCCTGTTCATCGCTGGCATTGTGCCGGGGATATTGATCGGTTTCGGGCTCATGGCGACCACCTTCATCATGGCCACCATCGGACGTGCCGGGCAGACCCGTAAATTCCGTTTGGATGTTTTATGGCAAGCCTTCAAAGCCGCATGGCTGGCGCTGGTACTGCCCGTGCTCGTCATCGGCGGCATCATCGGCGGTATTTTCACCGCCACTGAGGCGGCTGTTGCCGCGCTGCTTTACTCGCTGTTCATATCGCTGGTGGTCTACCGCGAATTCAAGATTACGGCGCTCTGGGGCATGCTGATCCGCACTGCCCGCTTGACCGGTATGGTCTTGCTATTGCTGGCCTTCGCCACCGTCATTGCCTGGTTTTTAACCATCAACATGGTGCCACAGACGCTGGTCACCCAGGTGCAGGCGATCACCCAGGACCCCTTCCTGCTGTTGTTGATCGTTGCCGGCTTGCTGCTGCTGGTGGGGTTTGTCATGGACCTGACCCCCGCGATGGTCATAATGGCGCCGATGCTCACCCCCATTGTCGAGTCCGTTGGCATCGACCCGGTGTACTTCGGCGTACTGATGGCATTTATCCTCGGCATCGGCCTTTTGACACCACCGGTGGGCACCTGCCTTTACGTCGGTTGCGGTGTCGGCAAGGTTTCCATGGAGCAGCTCGTCAAGGCCATGCTGCCCTACTACGCCACACTGCTGGTGGTGCTGGTCATCCTGATCGCTTTTCCCGGCATTGTGACCTGGTTGCCTGACCTCACCGCCGTTAGCGGTAACTGATAACTGAGACTCTATATGGATAAGGCATGCAAACGATGATAAGTCCCCACGAACTACTGCCGGCTGACCTGGATAACGCCTTATTAGTTGGCCGCGTATGGCAGGAAGGTCCACGCCCTGGGCCCGCACTGGTCGCGGTGCGTGATTACCAGGTCATCGATATTACCCCGCTGGGCCCGACCATGGCCGACCTGTTGGAACGTGACGACGTACTGGACGTCGTGCGTAAAGCAGAAGGGCCGAGTCTGGGTACCCTTGATACGCTACTCACCAACTCTCAGCTGTCTTCGCCGCAAGCGCCTTATCTGCTCGCCCCCTGCGACGTACAGGCCGTCAAGGCGTGCGGCGTGACCTTTGCTGTCAGCCTGCTGGAGCGGGTGATTGAGGAGCAGGCGGGCGGCGATTCGGCCAGGGCGGCCGAGTTGCGCAGCGACTTACAGGCACTCATAGGCAAGGACCTTTCCAAGATCAAGCCAGGTTCCGAGGAGGCGATGTCGCTTAAAAAAGCGCTCCAGGCACGTGGCGGCTGGTCGCAATACATGGAAGTCGGCATCGGACCCGATGCTGAGGTGTTTACCAAAGCGCAGCCGCTGTCCTCGGTTGGCTTTGGCACGACAGTGGGCCTGCACCCGGCCTCGCAGTGGAATAACCCCGAGCCGGAAATTGTCCTGGCCGTGGATAGCCGCGGCCAGGTGCGCGGCGCCACCCTGGGTAACGACGTCAATCTGCGTGACGTGGAAGGGCGCAGTGCCCTGCTGCTCGGCAAGGCAAAAGATAATAACGCCTCCTGCTCATTGGGCCCGTTTATTCGCCTGTTTGACGACCACTTTGATATCGACAGCGTGCGCAACTGCCAGGTATCGCTGCGTATCGAGGGTGAGGACGACGACTTCCTGCTCCAGGGCGAGAGCGATATGCGCGAAATCAGCCGCGACCCGCTGGACCTGGTCAACCAGACCATCGGCGACCATCACCAATACCCCGATGGCTTCATGCTGTTTCTGGGCACCATGTTCTCGCCGATTCAGGACCGTGACGGTGAAGGTCAGGGCTTTACCCATCACCTTGGCGACCGTGTCACCATCGCCACCCCGGCCCTGGGCGCCCTGGTCAACCCGGTGGGCAGAAGCGATCAGTTGCCGCCCTGGACCTATGGCATTCGCGAACTGATGCGCCATCTGGCCTAAAAGCCACCATTATCAAAGAGTTAACAGATGGCAATGACGAACGACGACTTTCTTGACCAACTCAGCACTCTTCTGGGCGAAAGCGGTGTATTACGTGACCCCAACGACATAGCGCGCTATGTCAGCGATTGGGCGGGCGATACGCTCGGCACGCCGCTTGCCGTTGCCCGCCCGGCGAATACCGAGCAAGTCGCCGAGGTGGTCAGGCGTTGCTATGAACACGACATTGCGATGACGCCCCAGGGTGGCCACAGCGGCCTGGTAGCCGGGGCACTACCTGCCGCAAATGGCCAGGAACTGGTCATCAGCCTGGAGCGTTTGAATAGCGTGCGCGCCATTGACCCGGTCAACTTCACCATCACCGTAGACGCAGGCTGCATTCTTGAGAACGTCAAACTTGCTGCCGCAGAACATGACTGCGACTTCCCGCTCTCACTGGGCGCCCAAGGCAGCTGTCAGATTGGTGGCAATATCGCCACCAATGCCGGCGGGCTTAACGTGCTGCGCTACGGCATGATGCGCGAGCTGGTGCTCGGGCTTGAAGTGGCACTCCCCGACGGCCGCGTCTGGGAAGGCCTTGACGCCCTACATAAGGACAACCGCGGTTACGACCTTCAACAGCTGTTTCTGGGCAGCGAGGGCACGCTGGGTATCGTCACCGGCGCGGTGCTTAAACTCTCCCCACGCCTTACCCAGAACCGCACCGCGCTGCTCGGTCTGCCATCGGTACAGGCGGTGATCGATCTGTACGGTCTAGCGCGTCGCGACTGTTGCGACCTGCTGACCGCCTTCGAGCTGATCCCCCGCCGCTGCATCGAGTTGGCCATCGAAGCAACGCCTGAGCTGCGCGACCCGCTGGAAAGCGCCTATCCCTGGTATGTGTTGATGGAAGTCGCCGCCACAGGCCCGATAGACCTGAGCGCTATGCTTGAACAGCTGCTTGAAAAAGGCATGGAGCGGGAGTGGGTACTTGATGGCGCCCTGGCATCTAGCGATACCCAATCCGCCCAGCTCTGGCAGTTCCGCGAGAGCATGCTGGAAGGCCAGCGACGGCGCGGTGAGCACCTGCGCACCGATATTTCCGTGCCCATCTCGGCACTTCCCGACTTCGTTACCCAGGCGAGCGAAACAGTGATGGCCGCTTCGCCCGAGTGCGAGATCATTGCCTACGGGCATGTCGGCGACGGCAACCTGCACTTCAATATCCTGCCGCCCATGGCCATGGCCGACAGTGAGAAAAAAGCCCACCTCCACGACCTTGAAGAACGACTGTTTGACGTGCTCGACGACTTCCATGGCAGCATCAGCGCCGAACACGGCATTGGCCGTACCAAGCAAGCGCCCTATCTGGCGCGCTTATCGCCACTTGAGCGGGAGTTGGTCCAGGGCGTTAAAACTTTGTTCGACCCCAAGGGATTGATGAACCCAGGCAGGATTTTGCCGGCAGATGACTAGCAAGCGGCCCGCCTGACATTGTCAGCGGGCGCTTTAGGTAAGAGCTAGGCAGGCCCCACCACATGCTTCACTTCCAGGTACGCACTGAGCCCCCAGGGGCCGAGTTCGCGGCCGATGCCGCTGCGCTTGAAGCCGCCCCAGCCGGTCTCGGGGAGTACCAGTTGCTCGCTGTTGTACCAGATGCTGCCGGCTTTGAGCTGTCGGCCAATGCGTTTGGCGCGCTCGGGGTCGCCGCTGATGACGGTGGCCGCCAGGCCGTAGTCGCTGTCGTTGGCGAGTTGGATGGCTTCAGCTTCGCTGGCGACACTTCGTGCACAGAGCACCGGGCCAAAAATTTCTTCTTTCCACAGGCGGCTGTCCACCGGCACATCGCGGTAGAGCGTAGGCGCCAGGAAGTAGCCTTTTTCTGGCAGCGTGCGGTGTTTCACATCGCGCACTGCCTTCAGGCCTTCCTGTTCAGCCAGGTCCAGATAGCCCTGGACCGCGTCGCGCTGCCTGGCGCTGGTCATCGGGCCTAAGTCGGTGCCTTCCGCCAGCGGGTCGCCCAATGTCAGCGCATCCATCCGTTCGGCAAGGGCGGCGTAGAGCGCTTCCGCTATATCTTTGTGCACCAATAAACGCGAGGTCGCGGAACAGATTTGCCCGGCGTTGAAGTAGATGCCTGCCATCACCCAATCAGCGGCCTGAGCGGGGTCAGCGTCTTCCATCACCAGAACGGGGGATTTACCCCCCAGCTCCAGCGATACGTTGGCGGAGCGACTGGCCGCGGCTTTCATGACGGCTTCACCGACACGATTGCTGCCCGTAAAGGAAATTTTGTCCACATCGGGATGGTGGGTCAGCGGCGCGCCAATGCCTTCGCCGTCGCCGTTGAGAATATTCAGCACGCCCGTGGGCAGACCGATTTCCAGAGCAATTTCTGCCTGCACCCGCTCGGGGAGCGGCGTCACTTCCGAGGGTTTGAGCACGGCGGTACAGCCCGCGGCCAAAGCGGGGGCCAGCTTCCAGGCGCTGGTCACCAGTGGGAAGTTCCACGGGGCAATCAGCCCTACCACGCCGACAGGGTCGTGGTAGCAGCGGGCTTCAACACCCTCCATTTCCACGCTGACCAACTCGCCCTGGCGGGCATCCAGCGCCCTGGCCTGCCCGGCGTAGTAGCGATAGCAGGCAATCGCATCGTCAAGATCAATGCCCGCTTCCGCCAGCGGTTTACCGTTGTTGGTCGCTGAAAGCGTGAGGATCGAACCCCGGCGGGCTTCCAGCGCGTCGGCGAACTTTTCCAGGAACGCCGCCCGTGCGGCACCGCCGAGCGCCTGCCATCCGGGCTGCGCCTGCTGGGCGGCGTTGACGGCGGCATCGACATCCGCCGTATCCCCAGCGGTCACCTGGGCAATGCGTTCTTCGCGGTAAGGGTTCATCACGTCGAGCAGACGGGTACCCTGGGAGACGACCCATTGGTTGTTGATGAACTGGTGATCAAGAATCTGGCTATCTGGCAGCGAAGCGTGTTCCGCGCTTGAAAACGTAGACACCGGGTGACTCCTTTAAAGGTCGTGTTGGCGTAGCCAATCATCGATAAGTTGCTTGAGATGCTGGCCGCTAAAACTGGGGAAGTGTCCGCCATGCACCGTGCGCACCGGCAGCTCTCTAAGCCGTCGCATACTGGCGGCATAGTCGGTGAGGTCGCTGTGCCACAGGTCTTCAATCAACGGACCATCGTAAATCAGGTCGCCCGAGATCAAGGTTTGCGTCGCGGATTCCCATAGCGCAATACCGCCGGGAGAATGCCCCGGGGTATGAATCACTTCCCACTGTCGATTGCCTAAATCCAACACCTCACCATCCTCTAATGGGCACACCATTTGCGGCGCGGTAATGCGGTAGCGTTCGTGGGAATAGGGCGCTGGCGGCAACGCTTCGAACATGTCGTCGCTGAGAAACTGCGCTGCCAGGGTGCGTGTATTATCCGGCGAATTCAGAATGTCTGCCTCAGCCCGATGCACATGGCAGCAATCAAATTCATGGGCCGCACCAATATGGTCAAAGTGGGTATGGCTGGCCACTGCCAAGATGTCACGCTGGCTAAGCAGCGCAACGTGTTGGCGCAGCGGTATGGCACCCAGACCAAAATCCACCACCATGCCGCGCTCGCTGCCCTGGACATGCCAGATATTGCAGCGATAAAACGGCTTGATCCACGGCTCGTCGATCAAGGTAATACCGTCCGCCTTGGCGGCGGTACGGTACCACTGGTGTTCGTCAATACGCGTCAAGTTCATGCTGTCGCTCGCCTGGTGATGGCTACTTTGCTGACAACGTAATAGAGCCCGCCGGTAATCACAAACACGGGCAGCGAAGCACCAAAGTCCAGCGGTGCCACCCAGTTCCAGTAATACGCCAAAAGCGCCCCTACCGCATAGCTGCCCAACGCCAGCCAGTTAAATGCAGGCAGGCTATCGGCCTGTTGAATCAGTTGCGCCGAGGTGTAGCGCTGGCGACCCAGCAGGAAGTAATCGACGATCATCAGCGAAAAGGCGGGAATAAAGACGCTGCCAATAATCAGTAGAAACGTCTGGAACTGATCGAGAATACCGGGGATCAGTGCACCGATCACGGACACGACGCCAATGATCAACGCTGGCTTCCAGAACGGCACCTTGGGGCGCACGCTCATGAATGAAAGCGTCGCGCTGTAGACACACATGACGTTCGTCGTCAGTACTGAAAAGAAAATCACCAGCGCCGCCGGCAGCCCAAACCCGAAACCGCTCAGCAGGGCGGTGGGATCGTAGGTCTGCTCCATGCCTTCGGCGATGGATAGCGCCGAGACCGTGGCGCCCAGCCCCATGGCAATCAAGGTGGCCGTCACATAGCCGCCCCAGGTACCGACGACCGCTGCCTTCAACGTACGGCAGTGGCGATTATAGTCCGCCGCGAGCGGTATCCAGGAAAAAGCAGTGGCCACGACGATATCGAAGATCACGCCGCCGCCCAGCACGCCTTCCGGCTCCAGTTGGGTAATGCTTGGCAGGTCGTAATGGCGATTGAGCGCAAACAGCACCACCGCCGATAGCCCCACCATTAACAGCGCTGCGATTTTCTCGACCTTTTCGATACCCAAGTGTCCGCGAAGGGCGATCAGCACCACCAGGGATTCGCACAACACCGTAAACAGCGCCACATTGGAATAGCCCGTCAGGCTCTCCACCGCGTAGTCGAGGCTCATGCCTGCCAAGAGCGCCTGGATCCAGCTCCACGCAATCAGCGCCAGCAGGTTCACCCAGGCAGGAAAGTTGGCGCCTTTTCTACCGAAGGTACCCCGCGCCAGCACCATGGTCGTCATCCCGGTTCGCTGGCCCATGACCCCGATCAACACCAGCGGGATAATGCCGATCGCCGAGCCTACCGCGATCAGCAGCATGGCATGCTGAAAAGTGAGATCCGGTACCAAGAACATACCGGTCAATATGGTGGTAACAACGACGTTGGCGCCCAACCACAGCGCGAAGGTTCCAGGCAGACCGAGACTGTGTTCCACATCGTCTGCCGACAGCGTATCCTGGCCTAATACATGATTATTCTTCATTGTTGTCTCCTGTTTCGATCAGGTTTGTTTGCCATGCGGCGGCGTTTATCTCGATCAGTAACGGCCCGTTCGCTTCGTGGTTGGTGAGCGCTTTAGCCAACTCGGCGGGGCTTTCTACGAGCACCCCCGGGCAACCAAAGCCTTCGGCCAGAGTGAGAAAGTTCGGCGCCTGAAGGTCCACGCCCAGGCGGGCAACGCCGTTGGCATCCATATAGCGGCGAATCTCTTCGTAACCGGCGTTGTGCCACAGCACGATCACCACCGGCAGACGCTCCTCTACCGCTGTTGCTATCTCAGCGAGGGTAAACATCACCCCACCATCGCCTACCAAGGCCACCACCGGTAGATCAGGGCGACCCAACTGAGCGCCCAGCGCCGCCGGCAGCCCATAGCCCAAGGTGCCGTAGCCCGTTGAGGCGTTGAAATAACGCCTCGGCGCTGGCTGGCTAACCAGGTGATTGCCGGCATACACCGGCGCGGTGGAATCACCCACCAATATCGCCCCAGGCAGATGCTCGGCCAGGGTGTCGTAGAGCGGGACAAAGTCGCTGAAGGCAGGATCGTTTTCTAGATTCAGCGCGCTCAAGGCGTTAGCCGTTCGCTCAATGCCATTACGCTGCATTGCGTCTGGGAAATGCGCCAACAGACGTTCAAGACTGCGTCCGGCGTCCCCCACCAGCCCCAATGTCGTTCGCTGATTGCGCACCAGTTGCTCAGGGTCGAGATCGATCCGGATCAGCGCACCATTAAGATGAAAGCCACCATCAAACACCACGTCATAATCGGTCTCACCAAGCTCGGTACCCACCGCCAGAATCACATCGGCATTGACCGCCAGTTCACGCACCGCGGGTAGCGCGGCGTTAGCCCCCAGATCCAGCGGATGGTCACGGCCCAGCAGGCCTTTGGCATTGATGGTCGTGACCGTGGGCGCATCCAGCTGTTCTACCAGTGCTCGCGCCGCCTCTGGCGCTGCCACGCAGCCACCGCCCAACAGTACCAAGGGTTGCTTCGCTGCATGCAACAAACGGGCGGCTTCGGCAAGCCCTTCCGGGTCGGGAGCAGCACGATAGAGCGTAGGTGCCTGCCAACTGGCCGGTTCATTTACCGGCGCATTAAACAAGTCGATGGGGATTTCGATATGCACTGGGCCAGGGCGTGCGCCATTAAAGACCGCAAAGGCACGGGCCAGCACCTCGGGCAGCGTGTTGGCGTCCAGCAGCGTATGGCTGAATCGCGCCACACCACTGATCATCTGCTGCTGGCTAGGCAGCTCGTGGAGCCGCCCCTGGCCCAAACCCAGCGTATCGCGGCGATTGACGCTGGAGATCACCAGCATGGGAATGGAGTCCGCCAGGGCCTGGCCCATGGCGGTGGCCATATTGGTCATTCCTGGCCCGGTGATAATCAGGCAAACGCCCGGCTTGCCGCTGGCTCGGGCATAGCCGTCGGCCATAAACCCCGCACCCTGCTCATGGCGCGGAGTGACATGCTGCACATCGCTGCCTTCCAGCCCGCGATAAAGCTCCACGGTATGCACGCCTGGAATGCCGAACAGTGTGCTGACACCGTAGGTATCGCGCAGCAAATGAACCAGCAGCTCGGCACAGCTCATGGTGGATTGATTGCTCGTTACGCTAGTGTTCATTGCAGGCCCCTTAGAAGAAAAACGTATGGGCCATAAAGGCAATGATCGGCAGCGTAATGGCGGTCCGCAGCAGGAAGATCGCCACCAGTTCCCAGAGCTTGATCGGGATCTTCGACTTGAGCAGCAGCGCGCCGATTTCCGACATGTAAATCAACTGAGTGAGCGACAGGCAGGCAATCACAAAGCGGGTCAGCTCGCTTTCGATATTGGTCGCCAGTACCGCCGGCAGAAACATGTCGGCAAAGCCCACCAGCGTCGCGGGCGCTGCCGCTTCTGCCTCGGGAATTCGCAGCAGCTCCAGCACCGGGACCATGGGATAGGAAAGCCAGGTAAACAGCGGGGTAAATTCGGCGAGAATCAGCGCTACCGTGCCAATGGCAAACACCAGCGGCAGCAGTGCGAGGAAAATATCCATGACGTTCAGCAGCGCCAGCTTTGCCAGCTCCCTTGGCCCCGGCGCACCGGCGGCGCGACGCGTGGCTTGCAGCAAGCTGTAACGCAACAGACCTATTTTAGCGGTGGGTTTTTCGCTGATCTGGCACCCTACCGGCTCATAGTAGTCATTGGCTTTGCGCGACAGTGGCGGCAAACGCGGTACGATCACCGCGGCGATCAACCCCGCCACGACCACCGTGAAATAAAACTGCACAAACAGGTGGTTAATATCCACAAAGCTGGTCACGAGCAGCGCAAAGGCAATCGAGACCACCGAAAAGTTGGAGGCAATCACCGAGGCTTCGCGGCCGTTATAGTAGCCCTGCTCATACTGTTGCGTGGTAATCAGTACGCCGACGGTACCCGACCCCATCCACGACGCGGTGGCATCGATAGCACTGCGGCCCGGCAGGTTGAAAATCACCCGAAACGGCTTGCGCACCAGGCTGCCGATAAACTCCATGAAGCCGAACTCGACCAGAAACGGCAGCAGCAGCGCAGCAAAGAAGAAGAAGGTCAGTAGCACCGGCGCCAGATCGTTAAGCATCACGCCACCGGTAAACGATGCGGTGACGAATTCGGGGCCTAACTGAAAAAACGTCATCAAGGCAAACAGCGCGCCCAGGATGCGCATACCCAGCCATACAGGCCCGACGTGAAACATTTCGTTCAGCACGCCCGATTTCGCCCAGGAAGGGTTCACCAGTTTGGCGTACAGCGTGGCGACGACCGAGAAGCACAATACCACCGTGGCGATAGCAGGCAGCGCCGCTCCCAGCAGGGTTTGCAACCCATCGGCCATCAGGCCCATGCCGATGTTAATGGTGTCGCCTACCTGAAAGGGCACCAAGAACAACAGCACCCCAATCAGGGAGGGAATTAAGAATTTAATGAGATGGCGCCGCTGGATCGGTTCATCGGCGCTTGGCTCGTCTAACTGCACATGCGAGGACATGGGTTCACCTGTATTGAAGGTTTATTGGAGGTGAGCTGGCGATTTCTGAAGCGGCGGACAACACCGCTTCTTAACTTGCATCGTTATCGTCTACGCCTTGTTAAGTCGGCGCTTTTTATCGCAATTATCGAATTAACTGCCGGTCTTCACGCCCGGCAGTACGCAGAGCATTTCATACAGCAGCGTGGCCCCCATTAATGCCGTGTTGCCGCTTGTGTCATAGGGGGGAGAGACTTCCACCAGATCACCGCCGACAATGTTCAAGCCTGACGCGCCCCGGACGATCTCGAGCCCCTGGGAAGACGTCAGGCCGCCCATTTCCACCGTGCCGGTGCCAGGGGCAACCGACGGATCCAGGGAGTCGATATCAAAGCTGATGTATACCGGGATATCGCCCATCTGTTCGCGCACTTCCTTCATCAACGGCGCCAGCGAGCGGTACCAGCACTCTTCGGCGGGCACAACGCGGAAGCCCTGCTCACGACACCAGTCGAAATCTTCCGCGGCGTATCCCGTCCCCCGCAGGCCTATCTGCACGACCTTGTTGGCGGCCAGCAGCCCCTCTTCCTGGGCACGGCGAAACGGCGTGCCATGGGCAATCGGCTCGCCAAACATGTGCTCATTCACATCGGCGTGGGCATCGACGTGGATCAGCCCCACCGGGCCATGTTTCTTGGCAATGGAGCGCAGTATCGGCAGTGTCAGCGTATGTTCGCCGCCAAGGGTCAGCGGAATGCAGTCATGCTTGAGCACCTCGTCGTAAAACGCGGTAATGATGTCGACGCTTTTCGGCAGGTGAAAGGTATTGATGGGTACGTCGCCGATGTCTGCCACCTGCAGGCTTTCAAAGGGGGCCGCGCGGGTCGCCATGTTGTAGGGGCGCAGCATGCGCGACTCATCGCGGATCTGGCGCGGCCCAAGGCGTGTGCCCGGGCGGTTTGACGTGCCAATATCCATGGGAATGCCGATAAAGGCGGCGTCCAACCCCTGAGCCGTCTCCTGCGTGGGCAGGCGCATCATGGTCGCGGGGCCGGCAAAGCGTGGCATGCTGTTGCCGCCCATCGGCTGATTAAAGTCCGACATACTCATCTCCAGCTTGTTATTGATTGAGCCATATCCGGCCTGACTACTGTTGAATACTGCAGGTACCGTGCCAACTTCCATTTCGCGCACAGACCGCCATTGGGCGTCGTTAAAAAGCTCTTTTGATGCAAAAATGCATTGAAAATAGGGCCAATTGATTCAAGAATGCATTATCGATTCAGAAACGCATCAAAGGAGCGCCCGGTGAGCGACATCGATAGCTGCGTCCTGCAAACCATCGTGGAAACAGCCAACGACCATTTCTTCATCGTTGGTGGCGACGGCCGCGTGCTGGATATCAGCCCGGGCGCTGAAGCGGTTTACGGGTTATCACGGGAGGAACTGCTTGCCAGCAGCGTTCAACAGCTACAGGCCGCGGGGGTGCTTAAGCCGTCGATTACGCTTGAAGTAATGCGTACGCGTCGGCCTGCGCAGCTTATGCAGGTCACCGGGACAGGCCGACGAGTCATTGCCGAAGCCTACCCCGTCTTTGTGGAGGGCAAACTTGAGCGCGTCATCAGCCGCTCGCGGGACTTGACCGACCTGCAGTTGCTGCAAGATGAATACGCTCTGCTGCAAAAACGCTTCAGCGAACACCTGAAGCGCAGCCATGCCGCCCCCGATGCCGAAGAGCAGGCGCTGGATGACGCCCTGGATGACCTCCAGGTCAGAAGCAATGTCATGCGCGAAATTGCCCTGCTGCTCAAGCGCGTGGCCCCCTCCGATGCCAACGTGCTCATGCTGGGCGAGTCCGGCGTGGGGAAAACCGCCTTCGCCAAGCAATTACACCGCTGGAGCCAACGCTGTAACGGCCCTTTTATCGACGTCAACTGTTCCGCCATCCCCGAGAACCTTTTCGAGTCAGAAATGTTCGGCTACCAGCCCGGTGCCTTTAGTGGGGCGGCCAGGCAGGGCAAAGCGGGACTATTGGAGCAGGCCGAAGGTGGCACGCTATTTCTGGATGAGATCGGCGAGCTGCCGCTTTTGATGCAGACCAAACTGCTCAAGGTGATTCAGGATGGCAGCCTGACCCGCCTGGGCGATACACGACCGCGTCGGGTCGATTTCCGCCTGGTGGTCGCCACCAATCAGGACCTGGCCAAGCAGGTCGAAGCCGGGCACTTCAGGCTGGATCTCTACTACCGCCTTAACGTGATTCCCGTCACCCTGCCGCCGCTTCGCGACCGCCGCGAGGATATTCCCGACCTTGTCGACGCCTGCCTGAACCGGCTGAACCAGCGCTACGGTCGGCAAAAAATCCTGGGCAATCAGGTATGGTCGACGCTGATGGGCAGCGAGTGGCCGGGCAACGTCCGCGAACTGGAAAACTGGCTGGAGAGGGCCTGGCTCTCAAGTCCGACTGACCAGATCGATAGTGTCGCACTAGGGCCCCAGCGCGCTACCGAGCAAGAACCGCCACGTCCTTCGGCTTTTACAAGCGCCCCGCTTAGGGACGACGAAACCCTGTCTGCCTACCTTGCGCGTCTTGAGCGTCAGCTTCTTGAAGGACTTTGCCAGACGCATACCAGCACCTACGCCATCGCCAAACGGCTGGGTATCAGTCAATCCACCGTGGTGCGTAGGCTTCGACAGCACAGTCTTAACGCTCCCCAGCGCCAGCCCAGATAACACACGCAGTAGGCATAATTACACGCAAAGACTGTCAGGCCATCGACTCGCCCAAGCCTGACCGAGAAGGCAGGAGCTCTGCAAGCTTCCCAGGATCAGTTAATCATCCTCAAGCCATGGCCCGCTCCAACCGCTGCTTGCGCCGCTCCCAGTCCGGCATCACCTGTTCCAGCAGCGCGAAAAATGCCGGGCCATGATGGGGTTCGGCGCGGTGACAGAGTTCATGGGTGATGACATAGTCAATGGCGTCCACCGGCGCCTGAACCAGGCGGCGATTGAGCAGCAGGCGGCCGGCAGGAGACATGGACCCCCAACGCTGCTGAATCCGCCGCACGATGATCCCGATCGGACGGAATGACTGCGGCACCGCGAAGCGAGCCAGGCAGTGCTCGAGCCGCTCGGGGAACTTGACGTGAGCCCGTTCCCGATACCAGGCCTCGACCAGCTCACGCGTCGTCTCGGGGCAGTGGGGGCGAGGGGTCTGCACGACGATGAAGCCCCGGATCAGCGTCACACGCTTGTGCGTATGCGGGATCACTTTCAGGCGATACTGCCGTCCGAGGTAGAGGTGCGTTTCACCGGCGAGATACTGCCGCTCGGGTGTACGCGGCAGGAACTGTGAAAAATAGCGCTGCTGCCGCACCACCCAGGCGGCGCGCTTGCGCAGTCTGGCTTCGATGGCCGCCAACGGTGTTTCTATGGGGGCTGCGATCATCACCGAGGCGTCCGGCTCGACGGCGATTTCGAGCGTCTTTCTGGGTCGGCGTACGACCTCGTAGTGAATCTCCTGGGCGCCATAACGCAGGCAGTGACGTTCCCGAATCATGCGGTGAACCTGGCTCGGGCGAGGTTCATGATCTTCTGCTCCAGATCGTCCAGCACCTCGACCGGCAGATCGACGCCTTTCTGATCGCGGATGACGTCGAAGAAGTAATCGTCGATGGCGTTGCGTAGATCGTTCTGCGCCATCTCGTTCGACCACAGGTCGACGATCAGATGTGACTTGATGATCTCGATGATGTCCAAAGAGATGATGGCCGCTTCGTCGCCCGCCACCGTCGCCTCGTCCCGGGTCTGGAGTTGGCCGTCGAGGATACCGAAGAACGCCTGCCCATCCTCATCGCCTTTGAGGCGCTCCGGCACATGATGGCCGCGCTCTTTGCGCGCTATTTGGCTTGCCAGCTTTACCACGCTCTGCAGGTACTCACGTTCTGAGAGACGCTGCTCGCGATAGGCGCGGATCGTCTCTTCGAGCAGCTCCGAGAAACGTTTGTAAAAGGTCGGGTCCTCATCCATGTTCTCGGTGATCGCCCGCCGCGTGGCACTGGAGATGCGGTCGGCCTTCGAGGCTTCCGAGACGCCGGTTTCCTCGACCACCGCCTTCAACGCATCGGGATCGTTGATGTTGACCACATCGATGATCGTCTCGGCGGGCATCGCCACGACATGGTCGTCGAGCAGCTTCTGGATCTTGGGCTCAAACTCGCGGATATCGACCGTTTCCTGATAGCGGATCTGGACCGAGCGCTTGAGTTCTGAGAACTGCTGCCAGTCGCGCTTCAGCGTGTCGACTCGGGCCTGGTCGAAGACGTCGAGCAGCTTGTCCGACGACAGCGCGATGTGCAGGCAACGGCTGAAGGCGCTAAGGCGCGCATAGAAATCCTGGCGGCGCGCTTCGTCGGCGAGATGGCGCTCGAACTGCTCCATGTCGCGCTTGTTGCGCACCGGCTTGAACAGATCCCAGAGCTGATCGTGACGCTGAGGCAGCTTGCGGATCTCCTCGCGGACATCGTGCACCGTCCCGGCGAGGTCCGCCGCTTCATAGCCCTCGAAAGCGTTGTAGGTGGTCAGCGCGCTGTCGAGCTCGCCGAGCAGGCCTTCATAGTCGATGACGAAGCCGAACCGCTTCTCCGTATCCCCCTCCTCGAAGAGTCGGTTCACGCGCGCGATGGCTTGCAAAAGATTGTGCTCCTTGAGCGACTTGCAGACATAGAGCACGGTATTGCGCGGTGCATCGAAGCCGGTGAGCAGCTTTGAGACCACGATCAGGATTTCCAGATCGCCAGAGCCCTTGAAGGCCTCGACGATCTCGCGATTGTAGGCCTCCTCGGTTTTGTAATGCGCCATCATCTTCGCCCAGAAGTCGCGCACGAGATCTCGGGCGTCCTGGTCGACCTCTTCGTGGCCCTCGTTGTCGTCCGGCGGCGAGATGACGATGGCGCTCGAGACATGGCCGATCTCGTCGAGCACCGCCTTGAAGCGGACGGCGGCGGCCTTGGAAGGCGCTACGAGCTGAGCCTTGAAGCCGGTGCCCTGCCAGTGCTGGCGGTAGTGCTCGGAGATATCGAACGCCTTGGCGCGGATCGCCTGCTCGGTCTTGGCCAGTGCATCCATGCGCGAGAACTTGCGTTTCAGATCGCGGCGCTGATCCTCGCTCAAACCAACGCTGATCTTGTCGAACCAGCGGTCGATCACCTGACCCGAGACCTGCTGCTCGACCAGCCTGCCCTCGTAGAGCAGCGGCACCACGGATTCGTCGGCCACCGCTTCGTCGATGCCATAGCGGTGGATCAGCCGGCCGAAGGTCTGTAGCGTGTTTTTCTCTTTCTTCAGCAGCGGCGTACCGGTGAAGCCGAGATAGCAGGCGCGGGGCAGCAGCCGGCGCATCTTGGCGGCAAACTGGCTATGCCCGCCGTAGCGGCCGGTCTGTGTGCGGTGGCTTTCGTCGACCAGTACGAAGACGTTGGGATCGTCATCCGGCAGCTGATTTTGCTTCAGCGCGGTATCGAACTTGTTGATGATCGTGGTGATCAGTGGCGCCTTGTCGCGCACGAGTTCGAGCAGATGCGCGCCGGTCGTCGCTCGTACCGGCTCCAGATCGCAGGACTTGAACGTCCCCTTGATCTGCCGGTCGAGATCGTCGCGGTCGGTGACGATGATGATGCGCGGATTCTCGATGCCGCTTTCCAGCGCCAGGGCACGACCCAGCATTACCATGGTCAGCGACTTGCCCGAGCCCTGAGTGTGCCAGATCACGCCGCCCTTGCGCGCGCCGCGGGTATTGTACTGGTGGATGGTCTCGATCGCCCGCCGGATGCCAAAGAACTGCTGATGACGCGCGATCTTGCGCACACCGCCATCGAACACGGTGAAGCGACGTACCAGATCGAGCAGCCGCGACGGCCGGCACAGCGCGTAGAGCGTTCGATCCTGCTCGGTCACGGCGCGCTCGCCTTCCTCCCGCATCGCCAGAAAGTGGTCGCGGGCATCTGCCAGGCGGCCGGCATAGATCGCCTGCGCTTCCGCGATGCTCAGAGGCTGGTTGGCCGCCGCCAACAGTCGCTCGGCTTCGTCTTCGCTGGCGAGTTCGGCCATCTGCTCCGGGGCCGGTGCTGCCGTGGCGGGGAGCGTGCGCGCCATGACGGAGAGGGCGTCCTCCGCATCATCCTCTTCCCGCCAGCCGTGCCAGAACTTCGCCTTGGCACCGACGGTGGCATAACGCGTCTCCACCCGGTTCATGGTCATCAGCAACTGCGCAAAGTGGAAGAGCTGGGGAATGCCATCTTCGCGCTGATAACCGATCAGCTGACTATCGGCCTTATTCAGGTCTTCGGTGGGCCGCTTGTTCTCGATCACCACGAACGGAATGCCGTTGACGAACGCGACGATATCGCAGCGCCGGGTCTGGCGAGACGCCGTCCGCTCCACCGCGAATTCGGCGGTGACGTGGAAAACGTTGTTCTCGGGCGTCTCCCAGTCGATATAGCGAAACGAGTGGCTCTTGGAATCGCCGTCGATGGATTTGGTGATCGTGGTGCCGAGCACCAGGGTGTCGTAGATCTCCTGATTGGTGCCGCGCAGCCCCTTCAGCCGGTCCGGCGTGGGCTTGAGCCGCCGCAGTGCCTCATGGGCATCCTGCAGGTCGAAAGGGTACTCTCGCCCCCGATGGGTGAAGCGGTTGAGGCGCATCGACTGCTCAATCAGGATATCGTCCAACACCACGTTCTTGAGCCGCCCACCGCGCAGGCGCAGCGCCTCCGCCTGCGACAGCGGGGTGAAGCCCAGCGCCACCAGCAGCTGTAGCGCGGGAACCTGGGACTGGTGTTTTTCGGCGGCGTCGAAGGTCATGGCTTACACTCAGGCTGCCTGGTTGTGTGATGGGGCTTCACTCTTTTGGCCCCTCATCGGCTGTACGTAAAAAGGTGCTTAGCTGCTTGAGCTTTTCGAGCAGTTCGTCGAACGTCACAATCTCCACGTCCTTGGAATTTCGCCGAAAAAGCTCGAAGGATTTCTGCTGATCGTTACCTTTGGGTGTGTTGCCAATAACAAGACAGCAGTGAACGGCATAGGACTCTATATCATAGAGCCGAGTATTTTCCTTGATCTGGGCAATCTGCTTCTGGAATTGGTACTTCTGATCCAAGACCTGGTTGATCGATCCTGATAGGTCGGCCGAGGGAGTAAAAACACCATCACGATATGGCGTCTTGTTAAGGATTCCGGTCTGCGGCGTCTTAATCTCGAAAATTGCAGTATTATTAGTCAGGCTGTTCTTCACTAGAAAATCGGTAATTTTCTCTCCGTTGCCTGACAATTTTCTTCCACCCACTGAAGCCTGGTCTCCAACCTTTATGACAGGATAGCCAAAGGCCATGTTCAGGATGAAGGGGTTCTCGTTAAAGAAATCCTGCCAACGATCCTCTGTCAATTTCTCGCCAAGCATTTCTTCGTATCGCTTGATTAGCGCTTCGAGTGTCACAAGTTCGATATCGCTGCGCAGCTTGGCAAGCTTTTCTGGCTGCTTTTCGACAAGACTTTCAGCGTGCGTGCTTAGGGCTTTGATAGCAGCACTCTGCTCCTCCTCGGATAGCTCTTCCTTTCCCTGTGCAACGGCGGTAAAGAGTTTTCTGTACGGATGTCGACCTGGCTTAGGCTCTCGCTTCTGTATGCCAAGTCGGTCTGCAAAAATATTGTGAGTGGCTGATTCTTTCACAGCGTGGGCGGCAGTGCGGGCCAAATTATCGATGTTATTGATGGAACGCCGCGCCTGGTCGAAGTCGCTCTCGGAGATGTAGAATAGCTCTCCATTCTTCGAGTCGGGGCCTGTGGACTGCTTATCTGTAATGATGATTTCGACACAGTCTGAAAGCTCTTCCACAGTGTTGATGATAAACCGATACGGTTTCGCCAATCCGAGCCCGTAGGCGTAGTCTTTGGTGAAAGCAGAAGGCAGATGTTCGAGCATATCCATGATGTCTTCGAACTTCGGTACGCTATTTTCCGTTTCGAAGGAATCATCAAATTCCGACGAAACGATATTGGTGTCAGCAATCGTGATTCGCTCGACTTGGCGGTATTTTTGTTCCAGGAAATCAGGCTTGTCGCCGAACGTACCTATCGGATAAATGGTTAGAGAGCGATCTTGCCTATTAATCTCCAATAGCTTTGCCCTATGCGCTTTCACCTGATTCGCGTCGAGTGCTGCCACCTCCAAACTATGCGCAGGTGGTACAAAAAAGACTTCAATCAGGTTGGAATCACACTCCTCGATTTCTAATATACCATCCTGCTCTGGGTTGTGTTGGCGAAAGAGTCTTGCCATCAAGCTATCTCCACTTCAACACGCCACTCTCCGGTCAGCAACTTCTGCATCAGCCCGCGTTTTTGGCGAGTCACGGCTTTTATTTCACGTTCTGTCGCTTCCAGGTCGTCTCGTGCGGTGTCCAGTACTTCTGTAATCGCCTTCTGCTCGTCGAGTTCTGGCAGTGGTAGCTTCAGTGCGGCCAAATCGGCGTAGTAGGTGCGTTGGCGAACGCTGCCCGAGCCACCGCTGTTGATGTAATGGGCCCACCACGACGTTTTTCGCAGATGGTCGAGATAGCCCGGATCGAGCCCGTCGGCGTTGCAGGCAAAGACAACGTAGTCGGGGCTGACCAGTACCTCTTCGTCGCGGTGATTCATCGCGATGGAGCCGACATTGATACGCATCGGGTTGTAGGCAAAGGCGCGAGGCGGCAGGCGCTTATAGCGGCTGATATCACCAGCAATGGTCTGCTCACGCATGGGCACGACACCCTGGGCCTTGGTCACCCCCATGACGTAGTCGCGGCCGAGTCCATTGACTCCATTTCGTTCGGTCAGCTCATGGGTAACGACCGCAAGGCGTGTCGGCGTCCAGTCGCGTCGCTGGCCGTTCAGACGAAGGCTTCCAAAAAGAAGTGTTGCCCTCAGGCTTTTAAGGCGCTGTGTCTTAGCCACTCGAAGCGTGGTGAGCTTTTCAAGCGCATCGTCCCAGGTTCGCAGAATCTCGGCGATCTTGCGTTGTTGTGGGAGAGGAGGAAACGGGAGTGGAGTGGACTTCAACAGTTCGGTGTCGAGTCGACCCGTTCCATGGCCGGCGGTATCCACATGCCTAAGAATATCTGACTGCCTAGCTATGATGGAAAGTGCCAAAAACTCACCATCGACCCCTTCTTTCGGGATCAAAGCCTTTATGTCTTGATTGAAAGCTACCGGTCGGTTGCAAAGAACTACCGGCAGCCCTTTGAAGAGCCCCATGCCCCGGACAAGGACCAATACGGCTCCTAAAGGAACTACCCGGACAGTCCTCGCTCCCTCATTGGTTAAGCTTTCCGCCACACCATTGAGGCGCATAACCTTCATGTCCTTGACCGTAACCCATGGGACAGGGCCATTCCAAAAGTCTGGTCGCCTTTTGTTTGGCGTTCCTCCAGAGCAAAAGGTTGCAAGCCCAGAAACCGGCATGTACCGCCATCCCTCAATCATCGCCATGCCCCTTCTTCCCCGACTTCGCAACATCGGCGATGCGCTTCAACTCCTCGAGATCGCCCGCTTCATCCGCCGCCTGCTTCTGGGCGGCCTTGCGTTTGGCATCGAACGCCTCGTAGCGCTCGTGGGCGATACGCTTTGCGGCTTCAGCCGAAATGGAGCCCGCGCCCTCCAGCTTCGGCAGTTCGTTCGCAGCCAGGAAGGTGTCGAGCACGCGCTCCCACTCTGCCAGCCGCATGGTTTGCCGTCGCGTCGCACGCAGTTCGGCGGTATTGAGGAAGGTCTCGACTATCAGGTTGAGTTCCTTGATCTCGGCTTCGGCCAGATAGTTCTTGGCCGTGGCGACATCGGCCTTGCGCAGTGGGCGCCCCTTGTCGGCGTTCTTCCAGGTCATTAGCCCCATATTGGGCTGCTCAGGATTAGCGCGGGCGCGAATCAGCTCGCCGGCGGTATGGCTGGTCACGGCGTTGAGCATCTTGTTCTGGATCGTGGCGTAAAAGGTGGTCACGAACGGCGACCTGGCGTCGTAATCCTCGCTGAGCGCCAGGATATCGCGCACTTTCTGATAAAACCGCGCTTCTGATGCGCGGATATCGCGGATGCGCTCGAGCAGCTCGTCGAAGTAGTCCCAGGTGGGGTCCTTCAGGCGTTCGTCGTGCATGACGAAGCCCTTGACGAGATACTCCTTCAGGATCGTCGAGGCCCAGCGGCGGAACTGCACACCGCGGGGGCTGCGCACGCGGTAACCCACCGCCAGAATCAGCTCGAGGTTGTAGTGCTTGAGCGATCGGCGCACCTGACGCCCACCCTCGCTACGAACTTGTAAGAATTCCTTACAGGTTGCCGCCTCGGTCAGTTCTTCATCGTCATAGATCGCCCGCACGAGCTGGGTGATGCCCTGCGGGCTGGAAGCGAACAGCTCCGCCATCTGGCCCTGGGTCAGCCATACGGTGCCATCCACGGCACGCAGCTGAATCTCGGCCTGACCGTCCTCGGTGGTGTAGAGAATGATTTCGCCTTCAGACATCGACGCCGAGCTCCTTCAGATAACCATCCATCTTCTTTCGAACTTCGGCCAGCTCACCTTCTATCCGTACGATGTCTCGCTGCACGGCAGCCACGTCGATCTCTTCCTCCGGCTCGAAGGTATCCACATAGCGAGGAATATTGAGGTTGTAGCCGTTATCAAAAAGCTCCTCGGGGCTGGCGCGATGGGAGTAGCGCTCAATCTCGGCGCGGGTGCGGTAGGTCTCCAGCACCTTGCCGATATGGGCGTCGTCCATCACGTTCTGAGTCTTGCTCGGCGTGAATGACTTGCTGGCGTCGATGAACAGCACGTCGCGGCGTGATTCGTTGGCACCGCCTTCCTCCCGCGAGCGGTCGAAGATCAGGATGGCAACCGGAATCCCCGTGGTGGTGAACAAGTTGGCAGGCAAGCCGACGACGGTGTCGAGCAGATTCTCTTCGATCAACTGCTGGCGAATGCGCCCCTCGGCACCGGCGCGGAACAGTACCCCGTGAGGCACGATGACCGCGACGCGGCCGGATTGGCGCTTGGCGATTTCGATCATGTGGGTGATGAAGGCGTAGTCGCCCTTCGATTTGGGCGGAACGCCGCGCCAGAAGCGCGCGAACGGATCGGCACCGGCGTTCTCTGCGCCCCATTTATCCAGCGAGAACGGCGGGTTGGCCAGCACCACGTCGAAGCGCATGAGGTGGTCGCTCTCTACCAGCGCCGGGCTGTTGAGGGTGTCACACCACTCGATGCGCGCGGCATCCTTGGCGTGCAGGAACATGTTCATGCGCGCCAGTGCCCAGGTGGCGCCGTTGACCTCCTGACCGTAGAGGGCGAAGTTTTCGGAGCCGACCTCCTGGGAAGCCTGGATCAGCAGCGAGCCGGAGCCGCAGGCGGGGTCGCAGATGGTGCTGCCCGACTCGGGCGCGGCCAGTTTGGCCAGCAAGCGCGAGACCGCCGTGGGCGTGTAGAACTCGCCGGCCTTCTTGCCGGCGTCCGAGGCGAAGCGCGAGATGAGATAGATGTAGCACTCGCCGATGATGTCCTCGGTCACCCGCGAGGGGCGCAGGTCGAGTGCGGGTTTGGCGAAATCCTCGAGCAGGTTCTTGAGCCGGCGGTTGCGGTCCTTGGGGCGGCCGAGGTTGGCTTCCGAGTTGAAGTCGATATTGCGAAAGACACCTTCCAGCTTGCTGCGATTGGCGTCTTCGATCTTTTCGAGGGCGATATTGATCAGCTCGCCGATATTGGGCGCATTGCGCTGTGCATGCAGATCGAAGAAGCTCGCGCCCTCGGGCAGAACGAAGCGTTCGCGCTCCAGACGGCGGCGAATGCGCGCCTCGTCGCCGTCGAACTGCTCGCGGTAGGTCTTGAGGTGGTCGTTCCAGAGATCCGAGATGTACTTCAGGAACAGCATCACCAGGATGTAATCCTTGTACTGGCCGGCATCGACGGCACCTCGGAAGGTGTCACAGGCGGCCCAAGCGGTCTGGTTGATCTGGTGTTGCGTCATTTGGTCGGTCATTGGGCCATTTCCTTGTGATCGGCGGCCATCGCGGCTTCGCCGAGAATGAGGCTCGACAGGCGTTCTCTATGCGTGGCGAGTTCTCGCAGCAGGCGCCCTTCCTGCCGAGCCAGAGCGTCGAGCTCGACGATGCGGCGTTGCGTGGCAAGATCGGGCACGACAATCTCGAGCTGTTCGAGCACTTTCATTGGGATCATACGCAGGCTAGTGCCCTGAGCTTCGGCGCCAAGCCGACGCTGGGCGTCAGGCTGATTGATGGCCCAGGCCAGATAGGCTGGCAGCAGGCAATTTGCGTTGGGACGCAGGATCACGAGAGGGCTGACGACGAGCAGGGGTTCTGCCAAGGTGTCATCGATGGCCGTCGCCGAGTTTGGTACCCCTCGGGAGCGAAACACGACGTCGCCGCTTGCTACGAAATAGCGATCAGCAAGCTTGCCTAGCGCATAGCGCTGAAATGGCGGCAAAGGTGGCGTTGCATCCGTGGTGACATCTCGCAGTTGAAGTGCGGGAACTCCACCTTTCGCGACAGACTCAAGCTTAGCGCGCGCCGTAAACCCAGAATGGATACTGCAAAGCTCTATGAGCCTCATGCATTTATCTCTGTAGGAACATTTACAGCAATATACCCACAGGCATCGAGATGATCAATTATTTTTTTGCAGTTTTTTACCTACAGAGTTTTAAAAAGAAAGCAGCGAGTAAAACAGCTTGGGGTTAAGCGCACGTAGTTTTAATCCATTGTTCGAAAGACGATTTTTTACGGCATCGAAACCACGCGCTTTCGCTCTTGCCGCTCACCTGGGCATCAGCCAGTCAAGCGTCGTACGCCGACTGCAGCGTTACGGTATTACGGTCTCCAAGTAAATATTTCGCTTGACACAGCTAACGTAACCATCCATCCATGTAAGTGTCATGCAGTTGCAACACCTTCAACACAAGCTGGATCAATAACAACCAACAGCCGGTGATGTGTGTGCTATGCCAAATCAATCGCGTATCCGCCTGGAACGCGTTACCAAACGTTGGGACGCGATACCCGCTGTCGATCGTATTTCCTTCGACGTCACCCCGGGTCAATTCGTCATTTTGCTGGGGCCGTCGGGCTGCGGTAAATCGACCACATTGCGCATGATTGCTGGCCTTGAAGAGGCCAGCGACGGGCGTATTCATATCGGTGATCGCGACGTTACCCGGTTGCCGCCTGGGGATCGTGGTCTGAGCATGGTGTTTCAGTCCTACGCACTATTCCCGCACCTGAGCGTGGCTGACAACATCGTGTTTGGTCTGCGCAGCCGCAAAGTGCCCAAGGCCGAGCAGCGCGAGCGGCTGGCCAAGGTCGCCGAACTCGTTGACCTCACCGACTACCTGAACCGCAAACCGGCCCAGCTTTCCGGCGGCCAGCGCCAGCGCGTGGCGCTGGCGCGCTCGGTGATCTCCGAACATCCGATCTGCCTTATGGACGAGCCGCTTTCCAACCTTGACGCCCGGCTGCGCAGCGATATGCGTCGGGAAATCAAGGCATTGCAAAGCCGCCTTAACATGACAGTGATCTACGTCACCCACGATCAGGTCGAAGCCATGAGCATGGGGGATCGTGTGATTCTGATGCAGCACGGCAAGATCGTGCAGGATGGTACTCCTGACGAGCTGTACAACCGCCCGGCCAGTGCCTTTGCCGCCAGCTTTATCGGCAGCCCGGCCATGAACCTGCTGCCGCTTGTGCCAGGCGAACAGGGTGCCGCGATTGAAAGCGAACCCGACACAACGGTAGCCCCGCTGGAAGCCGCCAACGGGCAATTGGGCATCCGCCCGGAAGATATCGAGCTACGCCCTGCATCAGCTTCCGGGGTACCGGCAAAGGTGCTGAGCGACGAATATCTGGGCGCCGACACCATCGCCCACCTGGCGGTCGGCGACCATACCCTGCGGATCCGACTGCGCGGCCGCCACGCGATTACCGGCCAGCACTGCCGGATCGGCTGGCCTGCGTCCGCCGCGCACCTCTTCGCCGAGGACGGCCTGCGTCGTGACGATCTTGCCGCTTACTCACTCATGCCCACCGTATCCCCGGAAAGCGAATTACCCACT